>JBKJJB010000276.1:0-14752 GCA_046598235.1 Chitinophagales bacterium | reverse complement strand
GTAAAAGAATTGTTTCTAACAAAAACCCGTGAAGAATGGCTCACACTTTTTCAGAGTGAGGATATCTGCTTTACTACCATCAATGATATTTCCGAAATTGAAAGCGATGCATATCTGATTGAACGGAAAATGTTTGTAGAAAATGAACACCCTGCTGTTGGCAAATACAAAACCATTAACCAACCTTTAAAATTCAAACAAACGAACTTTGATAATAACTGGAGCGCGCCAGATTTGGGAGATGATACCGCATCTATTTTAAGCGAGATTAACTATCCTCAAGAGGTAATTACAGAATTAAAAAACAAAAGCATCGTTAAATTGAAATCATGAGGTTTGCGGCAAAATTAAAAAGTCAACTTATCATATTCTTTCTCTCGCTCGTATGGGTTTCTTCCTTCGCTGGCGATATTGATAAAGCCTTTAAGTATCTCAACACTGGCGATTATCCAAACGCTAGTAAATATCTACGCGAAGTGTTGCTGGATGAATCTGAAAACGCGGCTGCCAATTACGGTATGGCAAAATATTTTTCTTTCAGGGATAACAAAGAATTCAGTCTTGATTCAGCCAATTCATATATCAAGAAAGCTGCTAAAAAAATTCCCTTTAATCCCGATGATAAACAGACAAAAAAATTTCTTGCTCTCGGTGTGCGCGATTATACTATTCAGTCGCTTATGAAAACCATCAACTTCGATGCTTATGTGGTGGCTGAGAAGACAAATACCTTAGAGAGTTACCAGCACTTTGTGGATGCATACACCGATAAAACCTTTGTAGATCAGGCGGTAAATTTCCGCAATCAGAAAGCATACATGCGGGCAATGTCGCTCAAAACCCCTGAAGCCATTGCTGAGTTTATTAAAAATTACCCAGAGGCAGCAGAAGTAAAAGAAGCAAAAGAGCGTTATGAGAAAATGCTTTACGATCAAACTACTGCCGACAAGAGTTTCAAATCATATAAAAAATATATAGATACTTATCCGAACGGTGCTTACTACAAAGAAGCCAAGAAGAATTATGAAGACGGTGTATTTCAATTTTACGCCTCAAAAAAAACTTTAGTCGCCTATGTTGAGTTTGAAAAAAGCTATAAAGACCATCCTGCTTACAACAGCATTCAGGATAGCATTTACAAATTAGCTACGGCACCCGGCACCATTGCATCTTTCAAAAATTTTATAAGCAACTATTCTCAAAATCGTAATTGGAAAGATGCATGGGATCAGTTGTATCTTCTCTATACAGCCGAAGCAAACGAAGATGCTTATCAGAAATTTCTGAATGAGTTTTCTGATTATCCAAACAAGGAACGTGTTGCTAAGGACCTCGAGCTTTCTAAAAAAGACCTTAAGCCGTTTCCACAAAGCGACAAATGGGGTTACGCTTACCAATCGGCATCAGGTTCTCTGGAGGTAGTTATTCCGGCAGAATATGAAGAGGCTTTTGAATTTAAAAATGGCTATGCTGCTGTGCGCGGGAAACCTTGTTCGAATGAAAAATGTATCTACTACTACATTGATAAGAATGGCCATCGGATTTTTTTATCCGATTTTAATTATGCCGGAGATTTTAATAACGGTTATGCAGTTGTAGGCATCGGAAATTGCGAGACAGAAGACTGTAAGTATGGCATTATTGATAAACGAGGCAATTTTGTAGTAGCTCCTCTTTATGATGAAATCAACGAACCTGCCGAAGGTCTTTTCCTGGCAGCAAAAGATGACAAGTATGGATTTATAAATAAGAATGGAGAAGAGATTATCTCTTTTAAATATACTAATGCAATTTCTTTTAGCGAAGGAGTAGCAGCTGTGGCAATTGACAGTTATTGGTTTTTTATAGATACAGTAGGCAGACAAAAATTTATCAGCGTATACCGCGATGCTTCGGGCTTTAAAGAAGGATTGAGTGCCGTTACACTCAATCATGAAGAGTGGGGCTATGTGGATATGACAGGCACTTTTGTTATTGAACCGGTATTTGAGGTGGCAGAAGATTTTGAAAATGGCTTTGCCATTGTTTCAAAAAAAGAGCGCGACCCTAAAAACAAATCGCTTTACATTAGCCAGCGGTATAAGATTGATAAGACAGGAAAGATAGTAGAGAAACTTACTGCGCCAAAAGGATCGTCTAAAAAAGTAGTTAAGCGGAAGCGAGGCAAATAAATCTTAACTAAATTCCCCTGCTCTTTTATTCGATGAGGTGTAGATGTTTTTCAGTTTCGCTATTGCGAGCGCTACATCACTTCTTGTAGGCATAAATTGTGACAGATGGATTTTGTTATCGGCAACAAAGAATATAAATAGAATTACTGAAGCTACTGCAAACGAAATACTTGCTGCCAATCCTGCTCCTGTCATAACGTATTGTGGAATAAGAAAATAGCCAAGTATAACAATGCTTATAAAACCCGCTAGGTTAGAAATGATGAGAGGGCGATACTTGCCAGTTCCCAGATAGAAACTACCGATAATGATGGCAGGTGTATAAATTAAAATGCCCGGAAACAGAAACCGCATACTGTGCCGGGTGTATCTGAAACCTTCTCCAAAAATGTAGATGTACACCGAAGGCGGGATGAGGGAAATTAGAAGTAAAACAATTCCGCTGAATATAACACCAACCTTCACCAACTGAACAATTCTTGCCGCTTCTTCTTTTACTTTTTCATTGTTTGAAGTAGAAACATATTGCACAGTAGACATACTTCTGGGTATCAGCCACACTGCTTCAAGCACAGCAATGCCGATGGAGTAGATTCCCAAGTAAGCACTTCCTTCTTGTATGCCAAGCTGAAAAAAGTAGTATCGCAAGTTCAGTAGTTGTAAGATTTCTACCAACTGGTAAAGGAAGCCGAACCGGAACGAGACATTCAATTCTCTTAAACTAAAATCTTTCAAAAAATTTTTGAAAGGCACAATATCTTTAATCAGGAAGAAGCTAAACAAGGCGGTGAATGAATAAGCAGCTAATGTGGCATAGATGTACGCAAAGGAACTATTGATGCGTAGAAAATAAAAGCAAAAAATAATTCCGGCCGACTGAATAAGCAGCGAAAGAATCTGTATTAAATTTGAGTTAGTGATTTGTTTTTTTGCAAGTAAAATAGTTTGATGAATAGTTATAAATGAATAGAGGAGACTTAATACAGCAATAGAGGTTACATGCTGCGCCTGTATAATAAAACTTGACTTGAGTAGTATAAAACCAATAACAGCTACCACCACACTCCATAAATAGGCGGGCACTACAAGTACTTCTATTTTATTGCGAGGAATGAGATAAACTAATGCCTGTCCGCCAAGAATATTACTGATAAAAATGAAAAACCATGAAACAGTAATAAGTAATGTCACTTCTCCTTTTATGCCCGGTCCTGCGTGCCGAGCTATAACCAATACTATGAAGAAGTTTAACGCAGTAGAGATACCACGTGCAAAAAAAGTACTAAGAATGTAGCGATACACTGTGAAAATTGTCGGGCAAATTAAGAACCTTTCAAAGATTTTGTGAATTTAGTACCGGTGTTTGCATTTTTACATATTGCTCTTTACGTTTTTTATCTCGCGCTTTTTCTATGGCTTATTCGGCAATGGAAGTTCTTTGCTATAGATGGTATTAGTAAACGTCTGCTGACTGTTTTTTTTCTACTTAAAGTAATGGCAGGAGTTATTCTCACACTTGTTTATACATACTACTACACCGACCAAAGCAAAGCAGACATCTACCGATATTTTAATGATAGTAAAGTGATTTCATCAATGCTTTTTCATCATCCGTTTGTATGGCTACAGGTTATTTCAGGTGTGGGAATTTATGATGCTGAGACTTTTCGTCATCTGTTACCTACACTTTACTTCAGTCATTCCGAAGCAGATATAGTAACTGACAATACACTCATTATTCGCATTGCATCTGTCTTTAATTACTTTTCATTTTACAATATTTATATAAATACGCTTTTTTTCAACTTCGCCTCTTTCATTGGTATTACACTGCTTTTCAAAACGCTCAAAAAATATTTTGAAGAGTTTCCACAACTTCTATTTATCCCGCTTTACCTGTTGCCTTCGGTAGTATTCTGGAGCAGTGGAATGTTGAAAGAACAACTTGTTTTTACTTTTCTGGGATATCTTTTCGCAGTTACTCTTTCCGCAAAAGATGAAGAAAAATATATGCGATGGGTAATGATTGTTATTTTGACATACATCGTTTATTGCATCAAGCCTTCGGTTGCAGTTTGTCTTTTGCCTTCGGTTTTTTTCCTCTCTATAAAGGATATGAATTTAAGGGAGAAAGTTTATTTGTCAATAGCAGTAGCAATGCTGTTGTGTGGTTTGCTTTTTGTTTTGGATATCAGTTTATGCGAAAAGATTATTAGTAAGCGAAATGAGTTTACGCTTCTTGCCATCGCAGAGAACGCTGGAAGTTATTTTGATGAAAGAATGTATCCTGCTGACTGTGCTCACTTATATGCTCTTATTCCTAAAGCATTTTTCGATTCAATATTTCGTCCTTTTATGTGGGAGCAGGGCAGTTTTTTTCAGCTTTTGTTTGCCATAGAGAACTCACTGTTTATTCTGCTCCTGATTTACCTTTTTGTTAGGTATTTTAAACGACCTGATAAAAGCAAACTGCTTCCAGCGATTTCTTTTCTATCATTTGCATTTCTAAATTATCTTGTAATTGGTATTACAGTCCCTATTGCAGGAGCAGTAGTTCATTACAGGGTTATTGCAGCACCATTTCTATTTGTAGGAGTTCTCCTTCTTATCAATCAATCAGCTTTAAAAGAAAACATCAATAGAAGGTTAAAAATTTTTAAGTTATAATTATTTATATATGTGTGAATGGGTTCAATTTATTTTGAACCGGGCTTACATTTTAATCTTATAACCTTTAAAAGCCACATTTGGTCTCGGATTTCCACTGTTTTGCATGATTTTGTTTATAAATTATCACATTTAGCTTTTGACTTGTTATCAAGAAAGATATTTTTGCGCCTTCCTAACAAAAAACCAAACAATTCAATATGAGCAACTCACGTAAAAAAGCCGTTCAAACCGTGGTGAACCGCGAAGTAGTTCCACCGCGTATTGCGGGAACGAAAGTTTCCGATTATTATGCCTCTAATGTATTTAACGATACAGCTATGCGCGAGTATCTTTCTGACGATGCCTATAAAGCAGTAAAGGAAGCTATGAAAGGCGGCACAAAAATTAGCCGTGAAATGGCGGATGGGGTAGCAGCAGGTATGAAAAGTTGGGCTATGCAAAAAGGTGCTACTTCTTATACGCACTGGTTTCAACCCCTTACAGGGTTAACTGCTGAGAAACATGATATGTTTTTTATGCCGAAGGGGGATGGTGCAGTTGAGGTTTTCAGTGGTGACGCATTGGTTCAACAAGAACCCGATGCTTCTTCTTTTCCAAGTGGTGGTATTAGAGCAACTTTTGAAGCGCGTGGTTACACAGCTTGGGATCCTGGTTCTCCGGCTTTTATTATGGAGATTGGCGAAGGAAAAACTCTTTGCATTCCTACCATTTTTATTTCTTACACCGGTGAATCGCTTGACTATAAAGCCCCTTTATTGAAGTCATCGCATTTTCTTGAAGAAGCTGCACTTCCTATCGTTCATATGTTTGATAAAGAAGCTACCCGCGTTACTGCAACTTTGGGTTGGGAGCAGGAATATTTTGTGGTAGATGAAGCACTTTTTTACCAGCGTCAGGATTTAATGTTTGCAGGAAGAACAGTAGTGGGTGCAGCTCCTCAAAAAGGACAACAGTTTGAAGACCATTACTTCGGTTCAATTCCTGAGAGAGTTTACGCTTACATGCTTGATTTCGAAACGGAATGTCATAAGTTGGGTATTCCGGTTCGCACTCGTCACAATGAAGTTGCTCCTTCGCAATTTGAGTGCGCTCCAATGTTTGAAGAAGTAAACGTAGCGGTTGATCACAACTCACTATTGATGGATTTGATGGAGCGTATTGCTCGCAGACATAAACTGCGCGTGCTACTTCACGAAAAACCTTTTGCAGGAATTAACGGAAGCGGTAAGCACAACAACTGGAGTATGGGAACAGATACCGGAAAGAATCTTCTTTCACCGGGTAATACTCCTAAAAGCAATATCTTATTCCTTACCTTCTTTGTAACTGTTATTAAAGCAGTAAGTGAATATAGCGACTTGCTTCGCGCTTCTATTGCTTCGGCTAATAATGATCACCGCTTAGGTGCTAACGAAGCTCCACCGGCTATCATTTCAGTTTTTACAGGTTCATACATGAAAGATGTATTGAATGAAATTGAAAAGCGCGTTTCAACTAAAGTTAAGTATGATGAGTTGGTGAATGCTAATCTTAAGTTAGATATTCATAAAAAGATTCCGGATGTAATGTTGGATAACACTGACCGTAACAGAACTTCACCATTTGCTTTCACAGGTAACAAGTTTGAATTCCGCGCAGTGGGTTCTTCTGCCAACTGCGCTTTACCAATGACTATTATGAATGCAATTGTTGGAAAGCAGTTGCTTGACTTTAAAGCAGCTGTAGATAAATTGGTAAAGGAAGGAGAATCAAAAGAGGGAGCCATCCTTCGGGTAATTCGTCAGTATATTACCGATTCTAAGAAAGTATTGTTTGAAGGCGATGGATACAGCGATGAGTGGGCAGCAGAAGCTAAAAAACGCGGATTGAGCAATGTAAAAACTACTCCATATGCTCTTGATTTCTACAATACTAAGAAAGCAAAAGAAGTATTAGTAAGTACCGGTATCTATTCTGAGCGTGAATTAGATGCTAGAGTTTCTATTCTTCATCATACTTATGTATTGAAGATTGAAACCGAAGCGCAAATTCTTGCTGATATAGCAATCAATCAAATTGTACCTGCGGGTATTGATTATGCCAACACTCTAATTACCAATATTAAGGGATTGAAAGAAGTGGGAGTATCTGCAGCCGGTATTAAAGGTCAGAAAGAGCTTGTTGCTACCATCGCTGAAAGTATTAACGCTATTCAGGATGCTGTTGCTAAAATGACTGCGGCTGCTGAAAAAGCACACCATGCAAAATCTACAGATGAAGCATCGAAAGCGTATTGCGATAAGGTGAAACCTTATTTTGATGAAATACGCAAACATGCTGATTTGCTAGAAACAATTGTTGATGATAAAGTATGGCCTTTACCTAAATACAGAGAGATGTTGTTTATCCGTTAATTCATTTCAACATCCAACAGTATCAATCAAAAAGCGTCCCGCAAAAATTGCAGGACGCTTTTTTGTTTGGAAGAAAGGGATTATACATTTGTTGAGGTCAGCGCCAGTTAGGTCTTTGTAATTTTCAATTTGTATTGATACTATCTGCCATTTCCTTTATATGTCGTAAATGACATATATCAATATGTGCAAAAAATCTACTGTTAAGAACTTGTTAATCTCAAAAAGAAAATAATATCTTGCAATTGCAATAACTTATTTCTTAACCTAAATCACAGTTCTATGAAAAAAATGTACAAAGCGCTTGTAGTGGCTTTCGTATTTTTCTGCAACGTTGTTGTTGCTCAACGAACCATTACAGGAACAGTTACTTCGGTCGATGATGGGCAGCCTGTAATAGGTGCGAATGTCACGGTAGATGGCACTAAGGTGGGAACTTCCACCGATATTGATGGCAAGTATTCACTTGCTATTGATGATAAGGCCAAGAGTCTTCTTTTTACTTATATAGGAATGGCTAAAAAATCCGTTCCAATTGGCGAGAGCAATGAGATTAGCGTTGTCTTGCAATCTCAAAGCAGTAATTTTGATGAAGTAGTAGTAACTGCTATTGCTATAAAAAGAGAACAACGCTCATTGGGTTACGGAACCACTACTGTTAAGTCAGATGAGATAAACAAAGCAGGAGACAGAACCCCACTCGAAGCCCTACGCGGAAAAGTGAGCGGGGTTAATATTACCAGCGCTAACGGAGACCCTGGTGCTTCTACCCGTGTCGTTTTGCGTGGAGGTTCGTCAATTTTAGGAGATAATCAGGCACTGATTGTCGTTGACGGAGTTCCGATTGATAATTCAAACTTTGGTTCAGGAAACGATCCCAATGGAGTTTCTGAAGTTCTTTCGAATAACTATGATGTGGGTAACCGTGCCAATGACCTTAATCCGCAAAATATAGAGTCAATCACAGTACTAAAGGGTGCAGCAGCAGCATCACTTTACGGACAGAGAGCGGCTAATGGCGCGTTAATTATTACTACTAAAACCGGAGGGAGAACTGCTCAAGAAGGAAGAAAGTTTAAAGTTAGCTTTAACTCAAATTATACTTTCTCCAATATTCTTAAACTACCGGAATATCAGAATGAATATGGTCAAGGAGGTAATGGGTTTCCGGATTTACGGGAAAATTTTAGTTGGGGGGCTAAGTATGATGGTGTAGTTAGGCCTTGGGGGCAAGAGGTAAACGGAAGACAACGAGTTAAGCCATTCTCTGCACAGCCGAACAATGTAAAAGATTTTTTTAACCAGGGAATGACCTATAACAATAACGTCTCAATTGAAGGCGGAACTAAGAGTACATCGTATTTCCTGTCCTACAATAACATTAAAACTACAGGTGTTGTACCAGGAACCGCATATGACCGTAATTCGATTTATGCCAATGTTAATCACAAATTCACTGATAAACTGAGTAGCAACGTGACACTTAATTATACTAAAACTCAGGGAGATTTTGCTATACAAGGCCAAGGCGATTTATCCGTTTACAATCAGGTAATTCAGCAACCCAGAGATATTTCTTTGCTTGAGTTGAAGGACTTAACAGATTCTTTTAATTTACCCGAAACCTATTACGGGGCTTATACGCTTAATCCATATTATGTTTTGGATAAGCAAAAAACCACTAATAACGTTGACCGGCTCAATACGACTGCAAGTTTGACTTATGCTCCATTAGAGTGGTTAGACATTACGGGGAGATTTGGTGCTGATATTTATACAGATGTCCGCACTCAAAAAATAGCGAAATATAAATTTACGAATCAAACTTACGACTATGAATATTTAGGTAGATATTCGGAGGATATATATCGCTCAAACCTCTATAATTCTGATATTGTTATCTCTGCACGTCATACTTGGGATAATGGTGTAACTTTTGGCGGCTTGATTGGGAATAATATTTTTGCTAAGGCACAGCGCATCACTTCTGCTGCTACTGCCGGCTTAAATATAGAAGGGTTATATACGCTCGGCAATTCAGCTGATAGGCCTGTTACAAGAAACTTACTACTACAACGCAGAACAATAGGCGTTTATGGAGAATTGAATTTCGATTATAAGAAATATATTTTCCTTAATGTGACCATGAGAAATGACTGGTCGTCTACGTTGCCTAAAGGAAAGAATAGCTTCTTCTATCCGGCAGTAAATGCCGCTTTTGTTCTTACCGAGTTAGTTAAGATTAACCCAACGATTTTAAGTTACATGAAAATACGTGCCGGCTTTGCTCAGGCGGGCAGCGGTGGCGAAGATCCATATTTGCTAACCAATGTTTATGTAGAGAATGGCGTAGGTGACGGATATACAGAATCAGAAGTAAACTCTCCTTACCCTTCAGGTCCAACAGGTGAATTAGCAGCAGCTTATTCTGTTAGCAATAATCTTCGCAATCCTAATCTTAAGCCAGAGAAAACAACTGAATGGGAAGTTGGAACCGAATTGGGTTTTTGGAATGATAGAGTAAATATTGACTTTACATATTACCAGAGATTTAGTAAAGATTTGATTCTAACTACTGCACCGGTAGCACCTAGTTCCGGCTTTACATCTCAGGTAATTAATAATGGAGTTGTATCAAATAAAGGGATAGAATTAGGACTTCGTTTGGTTCCTGTTAGTTTAAAAAATGGTTTTAAATGGGAAGTATACGGAACCTTTACTAAAAATGATAATAAGGTAGAACAACTTCCTGATGGTGTTGACCAAATTGTATTGGGAGGTTTAAGTGATATGTCCATTGTGGCTCGAGTTGGCGAACCTTATGGCACTTTCTATGGCGTTACTGCTCAACGCGATCCGCAAGGGCGGGTAGTGGTGGACGCTACGAGCGGTCAACCACTGTTAGATGATCAGCCACAGTTACTTGGTTCATATCAACCTAAGTGGTTGGGAAGTTTAGGAACCAGTCTATCCTATAAAGGACTTCGATTCAGTATCCTTTTCGATACGAAACAGGGAGGACAAATATTCTCAAGAACTATGGATGTTTCCGAATTCGTAGGTACCTCTCCTAATACTCTTAACAACGACCGCAAGGATTTTATTGTTCCAAACAGTGTTATTGAAGTTAGCGATGGTGTATTTGAGGGAAATACAACTGTTTTAGCAAACCATCAGGATTATTGGACTGTTTATAACAATGCTGACAGAGGAGCTCATATTCTTCCTGCTACCTTCACTAAACTCAGGGAGATAGCTTTATCTTATTCATTGCCAGCTAATCTTTTGAAGAAGACAAAATTCATTACCGGAGTGGAAATAAAAGTGTATGGAAGCAATTTAGCTTTATGGACGCCTAAGGTCAATACCTTCATTGATCCTGAAACTAGTTCATATGCCGCAGGAAATGCACAAGGTTTTGAGTTCGGAACAACTCCTTCCCTTCGTAATATCGGTTTTGGTTTTAAACTTGATTTTTAATCAACTAAAAATTAGAAAGTCATGAAAACAATAAAATATAAATTCTTAACTGTAGTGGTGCTTATTTTCCTGGCATTGCCCGGCTGTAAAAAGGAATTTCTGGATGTAAACAATAACACCAATAATCCTGCAACCGTTGACCTTAAGTTTATACTACCCGCAGCACAGGCAAATCTTGCCTATACTATGGGTAACCAGTTACAAGTAATTGGCGGTCTTTGGAGTCAATACTGGACCCAGGGACCGAATGCTAATCAATACAACGATTACGACCGATATTTTTACAACAACACAGATGCTGACAGACCCTGGAGGCAATTGTATGCAGGCACTCTTAATGATTTAGATGCCCTATATAAAAAAGCTGAACAAGAGAAAAATGTAAACTATGCTGCCGTAGCACTTATTCTAAGAGCCTATACAATGCAGGTGCTTACCGATGCATGGGGGGATGTTCCCTTTACAGAAGCATTGCTGGGTTTTGAAGGTAATACAACTCCGAAATACGATTCACAGGAGAGCATATATGATGCACTGATTCCGATGATTGATTTGGCTATCAGTAAAATTGATTTTAATACAGATGTTCACCCGGGTAGCGATGACCTCATTTATCAGGGGGATATGGTTCTGTGGTACAAGTTTGCAAATACACTCAAATTAAAAATTTATCTTAGACAGGTAAAAGTTCGTCCGGGTGTTGCCGCAGCAGGCATTGCAGGTATGGCGGCTGATCCAACCGAATATCTTGAAAGTGGTGAAGATGCATT
Organism: Chitinophagales bacterium; assembly: GCA_046598235.1. Classification (GTDB taxonomy): domain Bacteria; phylum Bacteroidota; class Bacteroidia; order Chitinophagales; family LD1; genus Bog-950. Next base: position 3,268 of record JBKJJB010000276.1, on the reverse strand, counting down.
AACCCATTACATTGACGAGAAGTTCCGGCAGAATCCGTTATACACTACAGTGTTTGCTCTTAATCCAGGTAAAAATATTTTTGCCAGCAAAACATCAGTAGATTATTTAGAAAGTATTAGTGATCCTCGTCTGGAAGATTTTTATGATTCAAATTCGGGAGGCATTTATGTGGGAGTTATACAAGGTGGAGCGAGAGATGTGACCTTGTATCCACCACCGACAAATGATAATCTTTTTTCGCAATACAATAGCGAAGAAATTATTGCGCCTTCTGTTCCTGTTCGTTTAATGACGGCCTCTGAGAGCATGTTTCTTCAGGCTGAAGCCTTTGCAAGAGGTTACATGGCAGGTGATGCGGCTGGCACTTATGATGCTGCAATTGAAGATTCGTGGGGTCAATGGTTAGTGTCCTCAGATGCCATCGCTACAGATTTAGCCACTTACCTTGCTCAACCTGCTGTTGCTTATCCCGGTGGTGGAGGCGAAGCAGGAATTAAAGCAATCATTACTCAAAAATGGATTTCTATGAATGGTAACCAGAACTTTGAGTCATGGACAGAATGGAGAAGAACAGGTTATCCTGATTTCTTTCCTACCTCAATCACTTCTGATTTTGGTCCGGGTGTTTTCCCTGCCAGATTAGTTTATTCAAGCGATGAATTGACAGCCAACCCGAATTCTATTAAAGGGCTTACCGTTACCGACCGGGTTTGGTGGGATATTAATTAATTTATGGTTTCACAATCAAAATATAAAACAATGAAACAGAAATCAATAAAATTCGTCATAGCGATAACAGCAATCACCCTATTACTAATAGCGGGTTGCAAGAAGGATGAATTGCCTTCTAAAACGGTGGAGGTTTCACTTCCAACAATTACACTTGTGGGGGACCCTGTAGTAATTCTGAATGTAGGTGATACCTATGTTGATCAGGGGGCTACTTATTACGATTCTTTATATGGAGATAACGGAACTATTTCTACAACTACTGAAGTAAGTACAACAGAAGAGGGCTTTGTTATAGTTAGGTACACAGCTACCAATCAATATGGTTTTGAGGGCAGCGGAACCCGATTGGTTGCTGTGACCGGTGCCAGCGATTTGTTAGACGTATCAGGTGACTATTTTCACGCTGCCAGAGGAGGTACGGCCGTTGTTTCTAAAGTTGGCAGAGGAGTTTTTGTAAGTGATAATGTTTCCGGTGGGGCTGCAGGTAGTAGTGATGCTTATTTTATGCTTACATCGGACTCTACTATGGTGATGCCTGCGCAATTCCTTACTAATAATGGAGTTAGTGCCAGCTTTAACACAGTCAGTTACGATTTCACCGCATTGCCTCCTACTTATTCATATAAAATAAGTGCAGCAGGTTTTGGTACTGGTCTTCGGGTTTTTGAAAAGCAGTAAAAGTAGAATGTAAATAAAAAGCCCTTTTCAAGAAATGAGAAGGGCTTTTTTATTTCACGACTTTATTTAGAATTCATATTTCAAACTATTCTTCCACCCTCCAACTCTTACTACAGTTGCTTTAACTGCTGAAGTGTTTGGTGTTTCCGAAAGCGAATCTTCTTTAAATCGTAATGGTTTTATATTGTAAGTAAGATGAAAATAATGACGCTCGTTGCAGGCAGGGTCTAAACGCTGAAATAACTTTACACTTGTTTGAGGTGGAAGTGATTTAGCCATCATTCCATTCCAAACCAATTTAAAATCTTCTTCATCGCATCCGATAACTCTTTTGGTAAGTACATGCAATGTATCCTTCGAAAGATAGACAGTATCCAAAGGCACCACTTCTGTTGCTGCATTAAAAATCTCTCTGTCTCTCATCACCTTGCGGAACGAGTAATCAACAATCGTATCTATTATCGGCACAGCCGTATCCATTCCTTTACCCGATGTTTTGCAGGAATCAAAAATTACGGCTATTACAAGCAATGCAAATACAATTTCTTTCATTAGTTAATTATTCAGTATCAGTTTTTTAAAAGCACGTCCCTTTTTTGTTTCTACCTGCAAGATATAAACTCCTCTATTTTGAGAAGATAGATTAATGCAAAAAGTATTTTCAGAAGAAATAATATGTTCTATAATTCTTCCCATCATATCCAGCACACGAACAATTTTTACTTCCTCGGTAAGAAAACTGAGGTTGAATATTTGCGATGAAGGATTAGGAAACAACTCAAATTGAATCTCCTCATTTTTTGTTTTATCAATCCCTAAAACGCAATCAGCATTTCTTCCGTTTATAGAAGTTGTGCCTGTATTATCCGGGTCGAGCCAAGGTTGCAGTTGTCTGTTTGCAGCTACCCCATTGCTTATCCAATTGTACGAAAATTTGCCGTATAAATCCGGCTCATTACGGAAGTTGCAATATGAATCACCTCCTGTTAGTTGCCCGACAACTTGCCCTTGCTTATTAAAAAGTGGAGCACCTGAAGAACCAATTTCTGTTACTCCATGTCCGTTTGCAGTAGAAGTCCATTGAACCTGCCAATGCGTACCACTTACATTTCCCCAAGTTGAGTCAACCAAGGTTTTTGTATAAGTAGATATTTTTTTAATGTCAGCACCAGGATGGTGAATGCAAACTCCTGAATCAGACGGAGCGTTGATTCGGTTCCATCCAGCATAATAAACATTAAAACTATCGGGCGGAGTATTGTTCAATTGCAGTAAAAGAAAATCTGAACCTGTATCACCTCCATTATCATTGCTGTCAGATTTTTTAGTGCAGCCAGTGATAAAATAATCTCCCATAGTTCCTATTGTTGAAGGAGTATTACAATTCGGTGATTCGAAATTGAAATAGAAAAGAAACTGATTGTATTGATTGGAAGATGCTCCCTCACTGCAATGTTGAGCACTTAGTAAGTAAGGTGTACAATCCTCTCTAACTGTATTTATCAGCGTTCCTGTGCAAGTGCCTTGTCCCAAGGACGATTGCACAATCATACAAACCACCGCTCGTTTTTGATTTTGCCATGCTGCACCTTCGCTGCAATTTACATTCACTTCGCAATTTTCCGAATCACCAAATCCAAGCGTATCGTTCTGTGCTTTGTTCTTTGGAAAATACCGATTTACCCACCTATAAGCATGACCAATTTCATTTAAACTAATTATTCCCTTGCCTCTTGCTTCTTGTGGTTCATAATACTCTAACACGCAACTTTCTCCATGTATCAACCCGGTTGCGTAGTATTCACCTGATGGATTATTGATAGAGGTAAATGCGCCAATTGTTTCTGTTTTGTCAAG
>JBKJJB010000089.1:0-16341 GCA_046598235.1 Chitinophagales bacterium | reverse complement strand
TTTACACCTGTGTGGTCAACAATCAGTTTGCCAATTTTAAGCGTACGAATACCTTCGGCTACTTCACCGAGAGAAGTAAGAATATCATCCAGTTTTTCTCCTTTCGCTATTCTGTATCCTACAGTAAAGTTTCGTGATTTAGGAGAGGAGCAGGTAGCAATCAAATCGCCCACCCCTGCCATGCCGAGGAAAGATTTTTTATCTGCGCCCAATGCTTTACCAATATAAATCATCTCTGCCATGCCACGAGTGATAAGCAGTGCCCGTGCATTTTCGCCATAACCCAATCCGCTCATTGCACCGGAGGCAATAGCCACATAATTTTTTAAAACACCTGTAAGTTCAATGCCCAGAATATCGCGTGTGCCATAAACCTGAAAGCGGTCGCTCTTTAAAGCAGCTACTCCTTCACGAATTACTTCATCAAAACGGCTGGCTACAACAGTGGCAGCGGGTTGTTTGTCCATTAGTTCAAGAGCAAGGTTAGGTCCTGCAATACTCCCCACGCGTACAATTCCTGTTTCCTGAAGAATCAACTCACTCATGGTTTTAATATCCTTCAGCCGCAAAGTTTTTGCATCAGCTTTGTCTATATCAAACTCACAATGCAAACCCTTAGTTGTATGAATCATGATATGATCGGGACGCAAAAAAGGAGAGAAGTCAATAATCATGCTTTTGAAAAACTGAGAAGGCACAGCAGGAAAAATTAAATAACATTCAGCAGCAATTTGTTCTAATGAATCAGCTAACTGAATATTAGCATGTAAATCGAAGCCACGAACTTTGCGTTCACGCTTTATCAACGCAGCGGTTTCTTTATTGCGTTCATACAAAAGCACTTGCTGATTTTCTGCCAATAAATTAGCAATGGCAGTTCCAAAACTACCCGCACCAATAACTCCTACCGGTCTGTTTGCACTCATATAATATTTTCAAGTCCGTAACCTTCCAGACGATTGTGATAATAATACAGCAACTTTAAATCTTCACTTCCCATTTTGTCTCCGTTTTTAGTAAGAGGCGAAGCGGTATGATACATATTGATATTGCGCATACCGTGATCAATTATTTTGTCAACGTTCCAACGCAGTTCGGGAGAGATAAGCACTTCTTCTTGCTCATACATATCTTTTAACTTCTCTTTTAACCTGTTAACCGCTTCCGCTACTGCGCTGTAAGGAAGTGAAACTTCATCGGCAGGAGTTCTTAGCAAAGTAAAGAGGTCGTACCCTTTATATTTTTTCTTCAGCAGTTCGAAGAAGGTAAAGCAAACGAGATGGCTAGTGAGTACTACATTATAGCGATGATAATTATCAACTATTTTCTCTCCTAATATTTTAGTGTATTCAGCATCGCGCTGTTCATCGGTTTTTAATTCGCCATTGGTAATAAAGTAATTCTTTACGTTAATCTTTTGTCCTAAATGATTGTAGCTGCTGCCTTCATCATCTACTTTATTTCCCAACACATCCATCACTTCACCAAACGAAACCGATAGGGAAGAGGAAGCAGAAAGAAATTTCCACATAAACCGAACCAATTTGAATGAAGTGGAGTATTCATCATTCTCCTTGTAGAATCTTTCCTTTCCGGTTTCTTTAAGATAATCGTTAATAAGGGCATGTGCTTCCAGAACGAAATGATAATTAATGATACACGGCACAACATAAATCTTGGGAGCAGTTTCTGCGGGAAAATTCATGTAGTGAAGTTTCTGAGCTTCTACAGCGGTGCCAAGCAAACCCAACTTAAGTTTAGTTTCTATTTGTCCTGAACGGGAACGAGTGCCTCCGGGAAAGAATATACTATGCGCTCCTCTTTGAAGAGCAACGGTTGAGTACATTTTTAATGTTTCAAGATAAACACCATTTTTCTTTCTTCTATCAACTTTATACGCACCAAGGCGGCTCATAAAATGAGCAAGAATACCAATGCTGAACAGATTTAATCCTGCACCGTAAGTAAACGCAGGTAATCCCATTTCATTCAAAATCCAACCAACCATGATTGAATCCATATTGCTGAAATGCGTTGGCACTACAACTACTGTTCCTTTGGTGGAGAGGTGACGGATTTTTTCTATATCACCTGTGATAGGAATTTTTTCGTGAATGGTGCGCACATTGCCTGCCACTGTTTTAAACCATTTGCCGGGAGCAGCACTTAGTATTCTTCCAAAAAATTGAGGAAGAATAGCTCTTGCAAATCCAAATGCTCCGGGTTTAAAGTCGCCAACAATTTCATTTACATAGCGGTCAACAATTTCCTCGAGTAGCGATTCCTCATTGAGAGAAGAGTTATCTTCTAATTGCTCAATTTTAATCAACTTACTCTTTAATCCATTCCAGAACTGACGCTCATCAGGTGGATCGGCTTTCCAAGGCTTCTCTGTAAGACGTATTCTTTCCTGATATAACACATTAGCCAGTTCATTACGTAATGCCTTCTCACCTGAAAATTTGCTCTTTATCTTCTCTCGAACTCGCTGCTTAACCTCGTCAATAAAATCCTGCTTGTTCTCGGTAAGTTTATAGATAGGCCACTGGCGAATATCTTCCACTACCTGAGGTAAGGGATAATCCTGTGGCTTATATTCTCCTTTATTCATATTCGATTTAAAAATAGAAGAATTTATCTATTGCAGTGTATGGTGAAAGAAGTGAGCATATGTATAGCCGTGTTATAATTAGTTACTAAAACAACCTTGGGTATCCTTTATAAAATAGACTGGTATCCTTTATTTACTTTTTTAAGTTTGTCGCAAATAAAATGATATGCCGAAAGTTGAAACAGAATTAACCAAGATGTTAGGTATTGAATATCCCATAATCATGGCACCGATGTTTTTGGTGAGCAATGCAAAGATGGTAATTGAAGCCTGCAATGCAGGAATAACCGGTTCTATCCCTGCGTTAAATTATAGAACAGATTCAGATTTCAGAAAGGCGTTGGAAGAGATAAAGAAAGGCACCAATAAACCTTTCGGCATTAACCTCATTACGAACAAATCAAATATCCGTTTTGAGGAGCAATTAAAAACATGTATTGAATATAAAGTAGCATATATTATTACCTCGCTTGGTTCTCCTCAAAAAACAATTGAAGCATGTAAGCCGCATGGTATAAAAGTATTTGCTGATGTTATTGATTTAGAGTATGCAAAAAAAGTTGAAGCCATGGGTGCTGATGCTTTGATTGCTGTAAACAATCAGGCGGGAGGTCACGCAGGAAGAATTGCACCACACGAATTGATTGCCACTTTAAAGAAACATTGCAAAATTCCGGTTATATCAGCAGGAGGTGTTGGCAACGGTAAGCAGATGAAACAAATGCTTGACTATGGTGCTTGTGGAATCTCCATTGGCAGCCCTTTCATTGCTTCGGTTGAAGCTCCTGTTACACATGATTATAAAATGGCTTGTGTAAATTATGGAGCTAAGGATATTGTATTCACTACAAAACTTTCAGGGACACCCTGCACGGTAATCAATACAGACTATGTAAAGAAAATAGGCACAGAGCAAAACTGGCTTGAGAAGTTTCTGAACAGCAATAAAAGAATTAAGAAGTGGACGAAGATGATTACTTACTATAAAGGAATGAAAGCATTGGAGAAAGCTGCTTTTGGAGCTACTTACCAAACCATGTGGTGTGCAGGACCCTCTATTGAATATGTACATTCCATTCGACCGGTAAAGGAAATTGCTAATCAACTTACAAAGGAATATTCAGAGGTTGCCTGAAACCCGCAATCTGCACATGTAACTTCTTCTTATCTTTGAGGAAATTCTGAACTTATGAAATTCTTCCGCAGTATAATTCTTATTTCACTTTTTGCATCTGTGATTTTTAGTTTCAACTCTTGTAAAAAAATTACTGAAGACCAGATTGTGCAGGGATTATGGAAGGTAAACACAGTTAATATAGGCACATCTACTGATAATTATCTCAATCAATTTCCGGGTTACCTGAATGGAAATGATTGTTGTGTTTATAAGTTAGATTTTGAAAGAGATGGGGTTGCGTTTGCGTACTATATTGCCAACAACAACATCCTCAGTGTAGATGCAGGCAGCTGGTATCTTAACAGCGGCAACGAGATGTACATTAATGTGGGAAATTTTATTGACGGCACTTTTGATATTGAAAAGCCCTCTTTAAAACGCTGGAAACTGACTTCGGATTTTAACCATGTTCAAATGTATGATTCTATCAACCCTCTGCTTGATACCACTTATACCAAGTTAGACATGACTAAGATTTAGAAATCTTATTTGTGTGCTTCATACTGCTGAACTTCTTCATGAAAGAACTCTAATTTTACTCCTGCTGTTTTAAACATCTCTTCACTTTCAGTTCCTGAATGATATTTGCGCTGGCAAATCACCCGCTTTATTCCGCAATTGATAATGAGCATGGCGCAAACGCGGCAAGGTGTCATGCGACAGTAAAGTGTAGCCCCGTTAAGCGATACTCCGCTTTTTGCTGCCTGACAAATAGCATTCTGTTCGGCATGAACCGTGCGCACACAATGTTCTGTTACGGTTCCATCTTCGTGAATTACTTTTTTCATTTGGTGCCCTACTTCATCGCAATGAGGAAGACCCACCGGTGAGCCGACATAGCCGGTAACAAGCAACTGATTGTCTTTTGCAATCACGCAACCACTTCTTCCGCGACCGCAAGTAGCACGTTTGCTAATAGCATCCATCACCTCCATAAAGTATTCATCCCATGATGGACGGATATAATGTTCTTCTTTCTTTTCGCTCATGATTGTAAATTAGTAAAGTGATAAAATTGTTATTTGATTTTCTTCAACACCAAATCCACTTCTGTATATAATTCTTCCAAAGTTCCGTTGTTGCTGAATTTATAATCGGCTAATTGTATGCAGGCACTTATATTTTGTTTGTTAGGATCGTTTGAACTCATTTCGCGCTCTTCATTCTGCACAAAAGTTTCGTAACTCACTTTATCTGTTTCAGAAGCACGATCAACAATTCTTTTGTAGCGCAATTTTTGATCTGCATCAACTGCAAACAAACTGAAATTTCCTTTAGCATGAAGCGCATTCACTTCCCCCAGAGTGCGAATACTTTCAATAATACAGTCGTTGCCGCTTTCTTTTGCTTCACGAAATAATTCTTCGGCAATAAAGCTTGGAGAATTTTTTGCACGTAACTCATTGGCAGTAGCAACCAGTGTATCGCGGTTTACTTCTCCTCCTTTTTGCATAATGAGTTTACTTAGATACCAACGAACAGAAAAATGTCTGAAACCATGATGCTGTGTAAGATAGTCAACAATAGTTCCCTTGCCCGCTCCCAAAGTGCCTGTAATGCCAATAATTTTCAATGAATATAATTTGAGGCGAAAATAATTGAATTGAATAGGCTGCTGTGTGCTTGTGAATAAATAGCGGATGGATGTGAAAAACAAAAATAGTTTTACGTTCATGAATCTCAGAAAAGCCGGTTTGGTTATAACCATTGTGTTAGTGGCAGCCTTATTTCTGCTGAACAGAAAAGATGTAACCTTTGCCAGGCAGGATAATTTTGAAGTGCAATCTATATCTGCTACCGGAGCTGAATTTAAGTCTGTTATTCATCTGCATAATCCTAACCTGCTTTCTTCTACTATTAAATCCATTGATGAAAAATTTTCGATTAACGGAATTCAGATTGCACAGTTGAACATAGAACTGAGCCAAGGGATTCCCGGATTAAAAGAAACTGCCTTTCCGGTAAGTGTGCGCTTTATCAAAGAAGATTATTACAAGGCTATCCGTGCCGATTCAATAATGCCTGAAAATGCTGAAGTGCTGATGGAAGGAGAAATAAATTTCGAAAACCTGACCGGAGCAGGCAAAATAAAAATACATCAAACAGAAACTATTATTGTAAAAGATTTATGAAGAATATTATTGGAAGTTTAATTCTTGGTTGGCTTATCATATCTGTTTCTTCGTGCAAAATCTACGCGCCTGTTCTTAAGTCGCTGGATAAGATAAAAGTAGACCGAAGCGGCACTACAGGTTTTATTATCGGCACCGAAGCAGTAATAAACAACCCGAATCGTGGTAGAATACGAGTGAAAGGGCTGAACTTAGATGTAAGCATCAACAACAAAACAATTGCCACTGTAGGAAAGAAAACTGACATACTTATAAAGCGCGGTACTGATTTTACTATTCCTCTTTCTATTGAAGTAAAATCTATTGAATCTGTTTTTAGTGATTTTAAATCGGTGTTAGGAATGTTTAAAGACATGAATGCAGAGGTATCGCTAAAAGGCGATATCAAACTCACCGCCTTTTGTTTTCTCAAATACAATTTTCCTGTTCAGTATAAGCAAAAGGTTAAGCTGCCTAAGATGAAATAAAAACTGCTTTTAATTTTTTCAAAAACAGTTATAACTTTGGTATAAACAAAAAAGAAAGCCATGAGTATCCGTTTCTTAAAATATGCATCGCTCTATATCAGTTTTGCAATTATTCTTTCTGCTTTAGTGCTTGGAGGCAAGTGGGTATTTGTGGCTCCGCTTTATGCTTTTGGATTAATTCCGCTCATTGAACTTTTCTTTGGAGGCAGCATGGCAAACATGGCGGCAGCAGAAGAAGAAATGGCCAAGAAGGATATTAAATACGACCTTGTGCTGTGGAGTGCGGTGCCTATTCAGTTTGCGGTAATGTTTTATTTTCTTAATCGTGTTGATGATGGTACCCTTGCCTGGTGGGAAACTGCCGGAATGGTTTTTACCTTCGGTATTTCGTGCGGGGTGCTGGGTATTAACCTGGCGCATGAACTCGGGCATCGCAACACCTGGTATGAGCAGCTTTTGAGCAAAATGCTTTTATCTACTTCGCTTTACATGCACTTTTTTATTGAGCACAACCGCGGACATCACAAAAATGTTTCTACCGATGAAGACCCTGCATCTTCAAAATATGGAGAGAATATTTATTCTTTCTTTTTTCGTTCGGTTACCGGTAGCTGGTTATCGGCATGGCATATTGAAGGCGAACGATTGAAGAAAGCAAATAAGTCTTTTTGGAGTATTCATAACGAAATGCTGCTGTATCAAATTATTCAGGTGGGTATGCTGGTGGCTATGGCACTTATCTGGAACTGGCTGGTGATGTTGTGTTTTGTAGGTTCGGCAACTGTTGGTTTTCTGCTGCTGGAAACTGTAAACTACATTGAGCATTACGGCTTGCGCAGAAAGAAAATAGATGGCGACTATTATGAAAAGGTAATGCCTGTGCATTCGTGGAACTCTAACCATCCTATTGGAAGAATAATGCTGTTTGAACTTACCCGCCACAGCGATCATCATTACATGCCTTCGCGTAAATATCAAGTGCTTCGCCATTTTGACCACAGCCCGCAAATGCCTACAGGTTACCCGGGTATGATGGTGTTGGCACTGTTTCCTCCGCTATGGTTTGCAGTAATGCACCGGCACATTGCCAAATACAAAGCTACGGTTGAAGGTGTAGCATTGGCGTAATCCCCAAATCCCCTTCCCTATAAATCGGGATGAAACAAAAAGGGGACATAAAAGTCAATTGGGCGAAAATTAATTACATGCAGATAGAAGAAAATAAAAGCACGGCTATATCAAATTTAGAAGTGCTGGCTAAGTTAATGGATTCTCAATTCAGAATTCCAGGAACGAGTATACGGTTTGGATTAGATGCATTGCTGGGTCTTATACCAGGTGCAGGCGATTTTGGAACCTTTTTAGTTTCGGGTTATATGATTTTGGTGTTGGCACAAAACGGAGCAAGCGGTTTTGTGCTGGCAAAAATGACCTCAAATATTTTGCTGGATGCCCTGTTTGGCTCTATACCTTTGTTGGGTGATGTGTTTGATATTGCCTTTAAAGCAAACCAACGTAATGTAACCCTTATGCGCGAGCATTATATACAAGGGCGGCACAGTGGCAGTGCATGGAAGGTGATACTACCCGTTATGCTCGTTCTATTACTTTTTATAGTAGCACTAGCCTGGTTAAGCTATAAAATTATTTTGTGGTTGGTTGCTGTTGTTGGCAGTGTGGTGCAGATGTAAGATGAAAAGCAGTAACATAGATTTATCTTCGTATTTGTGGCAGAAGTAATCTCTATAATACGGAGTTCTGAAGCATAGATTATGCGTCTTATGAAAGTTAGAATATCGCACAGCAAGCAATGTATAATAATATTGGGCGCAGGGTCGGTTTCATTTACTCTGATTATCTTTTTTATTTAAACGATAAATGAAAACACTTATGCCAATTACAAAGGCAAGCACTACCGCAAGCATTGGATACAGAACAATCATTTTTGCAAAAACATAAAGAATAAATAAAAAACAGAAGCAGTTCCTTTCGGAACTGCTCCACTTATAACAGTCCTCCTGTTATTATTCGAAAACTAAGATAAACCAAATTTCGGGAAAAAGTATATTTGCTCCGATTGATGAAAAAAATAGTTTATCTGCTTTTGAGCTTGCTTATCTATAAGCATAACATAGCTCAAACTCCCACCTGGGCTAAAGACATTGCTCCTATACTATATGCCAAATGCACTTCGTGCCATCATGCAGGTGGGTTGGCTCACTTTCCGCTTATTAGTTATTTAGATGCTTATACCAAGGGCTTTTTGATAGCTACACAGGTAAGCAACCGAAAAATGCCTCCCTGGCAGCCCGATGCCAACTACAGTCATTTTGTGCAGGAGAATGTGCTTACACAAAGTGAAATAGATGCCATCAATAACTGGGTTAATTACGGACGCATACAGGGAGATATGACACAGGCACCTTCGCAGCCTGTGTATAGCAACACTTCGCAATTAGGCACAGTAGATGTTTCGCTTCAAATGCCTGCCTATACCGTAGGCGGCAATGGTGATCAGCATCGTAACTTTCCTATACCAAGTAATTTATTGCAGGATGTGTATGTAACTGCGGTAGAAGTAATACCCGGCAATCCGCAAATTGTGCATCACGTAATTGTTTATCAGGATACTACAAATGCGCCTTATGTATTAGATTCGTTAGATGCCGGTGTAGGCTACGAAACGGTTGGGCTTAACAGCACTGCACGAATGATAATGGCGTATACGCCCGGCAACCGTCCTTATTTTCCTCCGGTAGGTACGGGAGTTAAGTTGTTTAAAAATACTACTTACGTTATTCAGGTGCATTATCCTGCGGGCAGTCAGGGGCAGGTAGACAGCACACATGTAAACATTAAGTTTACTACCCTTCCGCAACGCGAAATAACCATGTGGGTATTGCCCGGGCAAAAGAATATGGTAAACGGACCTATCCATATTCCGCCCAATCAGTTGGCTAATTATCACGAGCGCGATACCATTGATGCTCCGCTTACACTGCTGGGTGTAATGCCGCACATGCATCTGCTGGGTCGCAGTATGAAGAACTGGGCTTATTCACCGGTAACCAACGATACTATTCCCTTAATAAATATTCCCGACTGGAAGTTTACCTGGCAGGGAAATTATTTTTTTACCAATACTGTAAAGTTAGAAACAGGAACTATTCTGGAAGCAGAAGCGCATTACGATAATACTACTAACAATATTTATAACCCAAATAATCCACCGCAACTTGTAGTGGAAGGACCCGGCACTGCCGATGAAATGATGTGTGTGGTAGCATCTTACATGCCTTATAAGCCGGGAGATGAAAATATTATAACCGATCGTAAACTGATTGCGCAAGGAGCTACTGTTGTTTGTCCGGGTCACCCCGTTGTTTTAAAAACATTGGAAGGAAATAACTACACTTATCAATGGTATAAAAATGGTTTTACGGTGGCAGGTGCTACATCTTCTCTTTATACTGCTACTGAAGCGGGAAATTATTATGTGCAGATAAATTTAGGCACTAACACTACACATACAGATACTATTGCTGTATCGGTGGGTTCTTCTCCTTCGGTGCATGTGGCTGGTTTGGGCAGTACTGCTCTTTGCGAGGGTGCTACGGTTACTCTTACTGCCGATACTAACAGTACTTATCAGTACCAGTGGTATGATGGTATGACTCCTTTATCGGGTGAAACTTTCTCTTCGCTTGTAACCGATAAAGCAGGAAGCTATACGGTGCAGGCATATTCGGGTTGCTATGCTGTTTCAGCACCGGTGGATGTTACTGCTGCTATTTGTTCGGGCATTGAAACTGTTACGGCTAATTCAATTACAGTTTCACCCAATCCTTCTTCAGGTATTTTTGAAATTAACTGCAATGGTTATCATCCATCAACTGCAACGCATTTTAAAATATATGATTTACAGGGAAGGATAGTGTATGAGCAAAATGTTACCGCTCAAAAACAAACAATCTTTCTTACAGAAGTTGTTGCGGGATATTATTTTCTAGAACTAACAACTTCCGCAGAAACCATCTACAAAAAACTGGTAATAGAAAACAAATAAGTAACACTTTGCCTCTGTGCGGTTAGAAGGGAAGGTTTAATAGTTTTAAATTTCGAATTTTAAACCTCCTAGCATTTTTTGTAACAATACATTCAGTTGCTTTGCTTCGTTTTCGGTTAAATGATAGAAAGGTCCGAACATGTTTTTCTCTTCGTGTTCTATAATCCGGTTAAGAATCATAAACCCCTTTTCGGTAATAACTATATCTACTGCGCGTCTGTCTTCTTTCTTTTCCTTGCGCTCTATAAACCCACCCAACCGAAGTCTTTCAATCATTCGCGAAACATCCGATTGTCGGTCAATAATCATGTTTTTTAGTTCGCGCACCTTGCAAGGCTCCGGATGCCTCCCTTGCAAAATTCGGAGCAAATTATACTGCGGAGGAGTTAATCCATATTTATCCAGAATTACTTCAAAGTGTTTTTTAATCATATCTGAAGAGTAACCAATGCTTATCAGCATCTTCTGCTGTTCGGGTAAATCATGAATATGTTTTACAAAACGATCAATTATATATTTCATAATTGTAAACTGATATTATCTTTTTTTGAAAGCTACAAAGTTCTTCGATTTAATATTAAAACATATACCTGTTTTGCGTGATATTTAAGGTTTTTCAATTATTGACATATATGGCATATCTAAGCCTATTTATGATGGGCATTATTTAAAAAAAGATTTCAAACCACTTATTGCTACAACTTTATTTTATAAAAGATAAAGGATTAAAACTAAACAGCCTGCACTACTAAGTAAGCCGAGCGCACTGTAATAGTTTTTACCTGCGAGCCAGCCGGGATAAAACTTCCATCTGCAATAGAATCATACACTTCGCCATTTATTTCCACCTTGCCCGAAGGACGAAGATTAGTAACGGTAGTTCCTGTCAGTCCAACTAAATCCTGCAAGGAGTTGTTACGAATAGAAAAACCATCAGAAGTTTTCATTTCGGCTACATCACTTACGTTTTTAAACAAAGCAGAATAGAAAATCTTTTTTCCAAAGGCAATCAGAAAGACTAAAGGCGCAGCCATTGCTACCGTTACCGTAAGAAAAGCAAGCGACACTGCACCTTTGGGAACAAAAGTAAAATCGAAATCAATGTTGCGCACCAGGGCAAGTGTAAGCCCAAGTATAGTAAGAATGATACCGCTTATACCTGCTATACCAAAGCCAGGTATAACAAAAATCTCCACCACAATTAAAATAATACCGACAGCAAAAAGCAGAATCTCCCAGTTGGCAGCAAGCCCTTCGAGATAAAGAGGAGCGAAGTAAACAAGTGCCGCCACAATCGAAACACCAATAGGGAGGAAAGTACCGGGGGCTTTAAATTCAAAATATATTCCACCGAAAATAAGCAGCAGTAACAAGCCCGACACGGCTGGATTCACCAGCCACAGCACAATAGATTCCGCAAAAGAACTTTGGTGCTTTTCCATCACATATGTTCCGCCTGTTAACAGCGGAAGAATATCTTCGGGGCTTTCCACTTCTCCGTTGCAATAGCCGTACTTCATCGCTTCTTTCGTGCTAAACGTTACAATCTTTCCCTTTTCCTTAATAGAATCAATCACAAGATTTTCATCGGTCATGCCTTCGGCTATCAAAGGGTTACGACCCGTCTGTTCGGCAGTGGCGCGCATTTTCTTGCGCATATAGCTTTGATATTTCTCCGGCATCAGCTCGCCTTCCTGATTTACTACACTTGCCGCACCTATGGTAGCACCGGGGCGCATGTAAATACTATCGCAGGCAATAGAAATAAGAGCACCAGCCGAAGCCGCATTGTTTCGGATAAAAACAATGGTAGGTATTTTGGTCTTGAGCAAAGCGGTGCGAATTTCATCAGCAGCATCCACGGCTCCGCCATAAGTATCCATATCAATAAGAAGGTAAGAAGCCTTCCTCTCCTCAGCCTGTTGAATAGCCTTTGCTGTCAGCCGGCTCATGCCGGGTCCAATCTCCTCGTGAATCTTGTACTGATACACAATTTTGTTTTGCGCGTGTACGTTTACAATAGTGCACAGAAGAAGCACAAAAGATGTTAGTATGTTGCGAGTTAGCTTTATCATGGAATAATAGCGCGGGTAAATTTGCGTTGTGAAATTAAAATATTAATGATGATGAAGATTCTGATGTTCAGTTTGCTGTTTATGGTTCTCAGTTCTCCATTAAATTCGATACCGAATGGAAACAGGCATATAGTGAGAAAAGGAGAAACGCTTTACTCGCTTGCGAAAAAATACAATATTACTGTTGCAGTATTGGCGAAAGCAAATTCAATTTCTACCCGAACAGAAATCAAAATAGGGCAGCAGTTGCTTATTCCCGGATTGAAGAGTACGAAAGCTGTAGCAAAAGTATATAAACCTATTGCAGTTCCTTCTACACCAGATACTCCCTACCGCGAAGAAGATGCTCGTCCGCGCTCTAATGTGTATGTGCCCCGCGATGTACCTGCCACTAAACCGCTTGATATTTTTGATGAACCCAAACCTGTTACAGAGGGCTTAAAGACAAGTTCATCTAACGCAGCCGATTACCCCGCCATCTTCAACCAATATTCAATGAATGGTTATTTTATGAAGAAGAATAAGGGAACAGCTAATTATATTCAAGATGCTACTTCAGGAAACCAGAATCTTGCTTTTTACAGTGCTGCTGAAACAGGTTCGGTTATCCGCGTTACTAACCTAATGAATCACAAAACCATTTTTGTAAAAGTGGTTGGTAAAGTTCCTCAGTTAGATGCACGAGAAGAAATAACGATTAAGCTCAGCAACAAAGCCGCGCAGGATTTGGAAGCTACCGATGAAAAGTTCTTAGTAGAAGTGGCTTCCTTTTCTCACGAGTAGTTCTATTGTCCTTTCCTCTAACATTTTGTTGGTAAATTTGCGGTCAATATTCGGTGGAAAGTTATTTTTGCCACCGTTTAAAAAACATGATTTATGTCGGGCACCAACGCAGATTATATTCCTATTCTTATTCAATTCGTTTTTGTGGCGGCATTCATTGCTCTTATGTTGGCGCTTTCGCATTTTATAGGACCCCGCAGAAGTTCTAAAAACAAAGATGCAAGTTTCGAATGTGGCATCGCCCAACATGGTAATGCTCGAATCCCTTTCAGTGTTAAGTATTTCCTTGTTGCAATCCTGTTTGTGTTGTTCGATGTGGAAGTAATCTTTCTGTATCCGTGGGCAGTTAACTTCCGCGAAATGGGAATGGACGGATTTTTGAAGATGATGATGTTTATGGGATTGCTCTTAATAGGATTCTTTTATGTAATGAAGAAAGGCGCGTTGGAGTGGGAGTGAAGCCCCACCTAAATCCTCCCCGAAGGGGAGGACTTAAATACAAATACAATGGCAGAAATAGGAAATAAATCAAAAGTTGAACTTACACCAAGCGAGCAGGGTTACAATGGTCCGGGCTTTCAGCTCACCTCAATGGATAAGATTGTAGGCTTAGCCCGTTCGAAATCTCTTTGGCCTCTTCCGTTTGCAACATCATGCTGCGGAATTGAGTTTATGGCAACCATGGGTGCGAACTATGACTTAGCGCGCTTTGGTTCAGAGCGTCCAAGTTTTTCGCCTCGTCAGGCTGATATGCTTTTGGTAATGGGAACCATCGCTAAAAAGATGGGACCTGTGTTGCGCCAGGTGTATGAGCAAATGGCGGAACCGCGTTGGGTAATTGCCGTAGGTGCGTGCGCTTGCTCAGGCGGTGTGTTCGATACCTACTCCGTCTTGCAGGGGATTGATAAAATCATTCCGGTAGATGTGTATGTGCCGGGTTGTCCTCCTCGTCCCGAGCAGATTTTAGATGGAGTAATGAAATTGCAGGACTTGGTAAAGAACGAAGCATTCAACAGAAGAGATTCCCCTGAGTATAAAGCTATGCTGGCTACGTACGGAATTAATGTGAATTAGTTAGAGGTTAGACATTAGACACAAGACAATACAAAATATAAATGGCTCTTTCGCTGGAAACGATAAAAGAAAAACTCACTGCTAAATTCGGAGAGAGCGTAAAAGACTTCACCGAGCCTTATGAAATGCTCACTTTTGAAGTGGATAGAGAGAAAGCAATTGAGCTGATACAGTACCTCAGCGAAGACGAAACCCTGCGTTTCAATTTCTTTACCACCTTGTGCGCGGTACATTATCCCGATAACGATATTGAACGACAATTTGTAGTAGTTTATCAAATGCACAACTGGGTAGATAATGTCCGTATACGCTTCAAAGCTTATTTAAACGGTGAGAACCCCGAAATTGAAACTGCTACTCGCTTATTTACCTGCACTAACTGGATGGAGCGCGAAGCTTACGATTTTTACGGAATCATTTTTACAGGTCATCCTGATTTAAAGCGAATTCTGAATATGGAAGAAATGATTTCTTTCCCCATGCGTAAAGAGTTCCCGTTAGAAGATCAGGGCCGAACGGATAAGGATGACAGATATTTTGGAAGAACAGCCTCCCCAAACCCCTCCGAAGGAGGGGCTTTAAAGTCTCTTAATTAAATGGAAGGAAAATGAAAATAGAAACGGTTTCCGGTTCCTCCCCTTCGGGGAGGTTAGGAGGGGCTTCAATTGAAGAAAAATATGCTGATATGATTCAGCAGCGAGAGAACGAGGATGGAAGCGAACTTTCTATTCTTAATCTTGGTCCTACGCATCCCGCCACTCATGGAATATTTCAAAATGTATTATTGATGGATGGAGAGAAGATTTTAGATGCTGAGCCAACCATCGGTTATATCCATCGCGCTTTTGAAAAGATTGCAGAGAACAGACCTTTCTATCAAATCACTCCGTTAACCGATAGAATGAATTACTGCTCATCGCCCATCAACAACATGGGCTGGTGGTTGACGGTGGAAAAGTTGCTCGGCATTGAAGTTCCAAAGCGTGCGCAATACATCCGTGTTATCATGATGGAGTTGGCGCGTATTACTGACCACTTAATTTGCAATTCAATTCTTGCGGTGGATGCAGGTGCCTTCACCGGCTTCCTTTACGTAATGCAATACCGCGAGAAGGTGTATGAAATTTATGAAGAGTTATGTGGCGCACGCCTAACGACCAACATGGGCCGCATCGGTGGATTGGAAAGAGATTTAAGCGACACTGCTTTCAGAAAGATTCATGCGTTCATGAAAGAGTTTCCTATTGCTTTCAAAGAATTTGAAACACTTGTTTCGCGCAATAGAATCTTTATTGACCGCTGCGTAAATGTGGGACCTATCTCTGCTGAGAAAGCATTAGCTTATGGATTTACCGGTCCTAATCTTCGCGCAGCAGGAGTTGACTACGACATTCGCAAGATGAATCCTTATTCTTCTTATCAGGATTTTGAATTTGATATTCCTGTGGGCAAAACAGGAGATACTTACGATAGATACTGTGTGCGCAATGAAGAAATATGGCAGAGCTTGAGAATCATTCAACAGGCATTAGATAAAATGCCCGAAGGAGCTTATCACGCTGATGTGCCTGATTATTATTTGCCGCCTAAGGAAGATGTTTACACCAGTATGGAAGCGCTCATCTATCATTTCAAAATTGTGATGGGAGAGGTGCCTGTGCCGAAAGGAGAAGTTTATCACGCGGTGGAAGGAGGAAATGGTGAATTAGGGTTTTATTTAATAAGCGATGGAAGCCGTGTCCCGTATCGCCTTCATTTCCGCAGACCGTGTTTTATTTATTACCAGGCATATACCGAAATGATTAAGAACGGCTATTTGAGCGATGCCATTTTGATTCTTAGTTCGCTGAATGTGATAGCAGGAGAGTTGGATGCTTAAAACCCAGCCCCCAAACCCCCGAAGGGGGGATTACAAGACAAATACACGCCCCCTTGCCCCCGAAGGGGGATAAAAAC
>JBKJJB010000396.1:0-5993 GCA_046598235.1 Chitinophagales bacterium | reverse complement strand
GTGAATGGTCTGTGGTTGCTCCATAGCCGTTACATGCGTTCCCTTAGTAAGCCAGTGGGCGCTAATACACAACACCGTTTTTGGCTGCGGAATTTCTTTGCCCATCTGAAACCACCGCTGCGAAAACTCATTGTCTTCAAGGGCATTCATCGGTGAGCCGTGACCGATAAACAACAGAGGCATTTTCTTTTCCTCAGTTGAAAGTGTTTTTGAAAACTTATGTAATTCTTTAAGTGATGACATAGTGAAAAGTGTTAGAAAAGAATTTCGGATGAAATCAATTCGCTGCACTGCATTTAACTTTTATTGAATAAATAATTATCAACGCTGTATTTTCCGGCACCTTTCATCAGCAGCGTAACATAAATAGCAAGATACAGGAATGCTGTTTCGCCATCGCCAAATATTTCACCGCTGTGCGCTTGAAACGTGGCAACAATCATGGTAATGACTAACGGAACCAAGGCAAAACGAGTACCCAAACCAATAACCAAAAGCAGTGAGCAGAAAAACTCTGCCCCTACAACTAAACCAAGTGAAACACTTTTACTCAATCCCATAAACTCCATAAACTTGGGTTCAATGGAAGAAAAATTGGAGAGTTTCTGATAGCCGTGATGCGCCATTAAAACACCGGCCGTTAACCGCATAATCAGCAACGCAATGTTCACCGGCGAGTCATTAATTTTTGTAGAGAGGATTGTCTTAATCATAAATATTGGGTTTTATTTTTTTTGAATTAAACTATCTATTGGGTGCCTTGATTCCATTTCTTTTCGAATGCCTTGGCTCCAGTTAATCAGTATTTGTTTTTGTGGTTCCGTAAGCACCGCACTACCGTGCAGCAATGTGTAAGAAGATAAGGGCATCTCATTTTGCGCAATCATTTCTTCTGTCTCTTCCATCTTATGATATTGCCTCCGCAAATTATAACCGGCATACTCATCAAAATTCAATTTCCCTTTCGCTTCGTTCACATGATGATTCAACCACCACGCCACCGGCTGAATTTTGTTATACCAGGGATAAACTGTGTTGTTACTATGGCAATCATTACAGCTCGTTTTCAAAATATCGTGAACTTTCGCTGGTGTTTCAAACACTGTTGAAATATGATTTACTGAAGAAACACTCGACACATTCTCCTCCGATCGCACAAACTGAATGACAAAAAGCAGAATCACCAATGCCAATAAAAATTTTTTCAGTTTACTCACTATCCATGCTTTTTAGTGTACACCGCTTCCGCCAACCAAATAAATTCATTGGCAAAAGTCATGATGTTGTTTGAAAACTTCTCTTCGAGCAAATTGCCGGCTTCATCGAATTTTTTATCCATGAATGGAACAATAAGCATATTAGGACAAGGAATTCCAAACCAACCGCAAATTTGATTTTGCATTCCGAACGCAGCCCTCATTCCTCCCATAGCTCCTTCTGAAGCAGTTACAATTCCAAACGTTTTCTTGGTTTGTTTTGGAAAATGGTCGAATAAATTTCTGATAGCGGATGACATGCTACCGTTGTATTCAGGCGTCAGCAACATAAATGCATCGCTATGTGTAATTGTATTTGCCAGCTCCTTGAACTCTGCCGGAACATCATCCGGCTTCGTCCATACTTTTTGAATAAGAGGAATCTGATGATTTCTCAATTCAAGCAGAGTAAACTCGTGTTGCGGATATTTTTCCTTGAAGAATTTTTCCAAATAATAGGCAACACGTACGGTTACACTATCAAGTCTTGGGCTTCCTGCCACGATGGTAATTTTCATTGCTGTTTTGTATTTATGTTGTGTCTAATGTCTAAAATCTAACGTCTGCTTATTCTTCCAAATATCCAAACTTCCCGCTATTCACGTCATCATACGCCTGAATTATTTCCTCTTTGGTATTCATCAGAAAAGGTCCGTAAGCAACAATCGGTTCATTAATCGGCTCACCGCTAAGAACCAATACCTTCACATCCCCATTTGCTTCCACTGAAATTTCTGTCCCAGAATTTTTGAAAAGCACAAAGTGATCTTGCTTCACCGTTTCACCATTTACTTTCACCTCACCCTCTACAACAAGTAGTCCTGTGTTATAATTTTCGGGCAATTCAAAATTAATCTTCGCGCCTTTGTTCAGATACAGATTGTAAGCATGGATAGGAGTGAATGTAGAAGCCGCGCCTTTCACACCTTTAAATTCTCCGGCAATCACATCCACATGTCCTCCGTTGTCAGGCAACTGATACTTGCCCATATTATTTACTGAAATACCCTGATACTTCGGCTTGCTCATTTTATCTTTTGCAGGAAGGTTCACCCATAACTGCACCATTTGGAAAGCTCCGCCTTTCTTACTGAACACCTCCTCATGATACTCTTTGTGAAGAATACCCGAAGCTGCCGTCATCCACTGTACATCACCCTCGCCAATAACACCGCTATTACCCGCACTGTCATGATGTGCTACTCTTCCATGATAAGCAATCGTAACAGTTTCAAATCCTCTGTGCGGATGCACACCTACTCCACGCTGATGGTCGCTCGGAGGGAATTCAATTTTCGCCCCATAGTCCATCAGAAAAAACGGACTCATACGCGTCATTTCACCATCAAGGCCAGGGAAGAAATTGTGCACCCGGAAACCATCGCCCACCATATGCGGTGCGGGAGGAGAAAGGACTTTCTCAATTGTTTTTTTCATACTTATTCATTTTGATCTGTCAATTTATTTTTGTTGCATTGGAAGAATGGAATATTGGATAAATGTAAAGCCAATTCCACCATTTCATTCTTCCATCATTTCTGAAATTGTAACTGCAAACTCAAATCTAGCTATTGTGAAAATCTTGGAATACCAAATGCCGCTGCTAAGCCCGCAACAAAGTGCATAGGCACAGAAAGCAAGGCGAAGTTTTGCGGTGCTGCAGTTCCATCGGGCATTATCGGTTGAAAACTTGGATAGATACTTAGCAAGGTAAGCACTATGGCTACAGCGGTAAATATTTTTGCTCCGTTGTTGGTATATTTTTCTAAAGCGAAATACACTAACCCTGCAAGTAGCAATGGTAAAACTGACGAGAAGCAAACCATAAGTGTCCATGGTCCTGCCGGAGCAACTGCATTTAAAAAATGTAGAGCGATAAAATTCCAAATTTGGTTAAGTACTAAAGCGATTGCCCCGCTGATGAGTGCGCCTTTAAGTGCTTGTTTGATGGTTGGTTTCATGTGGTTGATTTTTTAATTGGGTATAAAAATTTTGATTTCGACATCAAAAGTAAAAACAATAGTTGTATATACAAATATTGTATCAAAAAATTTTAGTTTCTTAACTTGTCGAGGATGCGGTTAAGCTCCTGAGCTTCGGTTTTTGTTATTCCCTTTAGTGTGCTTAACCACTCGTCAGATTCGCTGTCAATTTTTTCAAGAAGGACCAAACCCTTATTGGTAATTATAATATCCACCTGTCTGCGATTGGATTCGCAGAGTTCGCGTTCTACAAATCCTTTTTGACGAAGTTTTTCTACTAAACGGGTGGCGTTGCTCGCCTTGTCAACCATACGGCACGTTACATTGCCCAACATCAATGGTTTAGGATATGCGCCCCGCAGAATGCGAAGCACATTGAATTGCTCGGGAGTAATGCCATACTTTTTCATACGCGCAGCATTGATATTATACAGCCAGCTACTCGTAAACTGTATATTTACAAAAGCTTTAACGTATTCATTCTCAAATTTTTTAGTCTGCTTTATTTCTTCTTCTATGCTTGCCATGGTGCAAATGTAAAATAATATTTGTAGATACAAATGTTGCAAATGAAGAATTGGCATGTTCGGTAAATGGACTAATTGGTTTGACCCCGAAAGGGTCAGAGGTTCTTAGATGTTACTTTTGCACTTTATATTAAGCTGGAAAAAGAACCCTGTGCCTTTGTTGGTCGCCTGACCACCCTCCACTTACAAACTCTCTGCCTTAAACGTATCTCCCTGGTTAATATCGCCTGTATCGAACCCCTTTTTGAACCAGCGCATGCGCTGTGCCGAAGTGCCGTGTGTAAAAGCATCGGGCACTATGTAGCCCTGTGCCTGCTTTTGTAATTTATCATCGCCAATAGCATTAGCTGCGGTAAGTGCTTCTTCAATATCGCCTTCCTCCAAAACATTTTTCATCTGCTGTGCATGATGCGCCCATACACCCGCAAAAAAATCTGCCTGTAACTCCATCTTTACCGATAGCTTGTTGTATTCCTCTTCGCTCAGCCGCTCGCGCATGTTGTGCACCTTATCCGAAATACCCAGCAGGTTTTGAATATGATGTCCGTTTTCGTGTGCCACCACGTAAGCCATAGCAAAATCACCGGGCGCACTGAAACGATTCTTCAAATCATCGTAAAAACTTAAATCAATATACATTTTGTGGTCTGCGGGGCAGTAGAAAGGTCCCATAGAAGTAGAAGCATCGCCACAGCCGCTCTGCACTCCATCGCGAAACAAAACAAGTTTAGGCTCTTGGTAGGTCATGCCTTGCTCTTCAAATATTTTGTGCCACACATCTTCGTTATCGGCAAGTACCACTTTTACAAACTGTGCTGCTTCATCATCAGCCGCGCTGTTAGGTGGCGCGGTTTGTTCGGTTGGTGCTCCTGCATTTTGATTCACCGACTGCAAAAGTTCCAATGGATTCTTGCCCATTATCAGTCCTATGATAACTACTATAATAGTTCCCACACCGCCCAATGCCAGCCCGCGTCTGCCGCCACCGCTGCCACGCTGGTCTTCTACATTACCGCTTTCGCGTCTTCCTCTCCATTGCATATTGTTTGTTTTTGTTTAGTAAATATCGGAATATTATTATTGAGAATGGAATGATGGAAGATTGGAATAATGGAAATGCTTCAATTGTATTCCATCCATCCATCATTCCACTATTCCAATCTTCCATCTCCGCAACAGACGTTAAATATTCTTTTCGCAACATTCCTTTCGCCCTAACGTTCTATCTTCGTTGCGTAATTTCGGTATTATAGCATCACATAAACATGGCTCAATCCTCTTCATATAATTCCCTCATCGAAAAACTCGATAAGTTTATTCGTAGGTATTACACCAATCAGCTTATTCGCGGGGCGATTTTTTCGGCTGTGTATGTGCTGGCGTTTTTCCTTGTTATCAACCTGCTGGAGTATTACTTCTATCTCGCTCCGCTTACACGCAAAATTTTGTTCTTCGGGTTTATTCTTTCATCGGTGGCTTTTGCGGCAAACTTCTTTCTGATTCCGCTATTGCACTACTACAGCCTCGGAAAAATTATCAGCTACGAAAATGCCGCACAGATTATCGGCACACACTTCGGGGAGATAAAAGATAAACTGTTGAACATATTGCAACTGCATTCTGTTGCCAGCCCCCTAACCCCCGAAGGGGGAACCTCTTTGCTATTGGCTGCTATTGATCAGAAAGCATTTGAACTAAAGCCCATTGACTTTTCTTTCGCGGTTGATTTATCGAAGAACAAAAAGTATCTCAAGTATCTCGCGCCTCCAGTGTTGTTGTTTCTGTTCATCATCATTGCTGCTCCTAATGTGATTAAGGAAGGAACGAAACGGTTGTACCACAACGATACTTTCTACGAAAAGGAAGCTCCCTTTCAATTTGTTATTCAGAACAAAGACATGAAAGCTTTGCAGTTTGAAAACTTTACCCTCGATGTAAAAATCGAAGGCGATGTTCTGCCAAGTGAAGTTTATGTAGAAGCAGACAAGAACATTTTAAAGCTGAGGAAAAAGGAAAACAATCTTTTCACTTATGAGTTTGCCAACCTTCAGCAGTCGCTTTCATTTCGCTTAGCTGCCAATGGTTTCCATTCAAAAGAATACACCATTGAAGTAGTAGCAAAACCTGTTATCACCAACTTCGAAGTGGCTTGCAATTATCCTTCTTACACCGGCAGAAAAGATGAAGTGCTCAAAAACATGGGCGACCTCGTTATTCCTGCGGGAACA
>JBKJJB010000259.1:0-7080 GCA_046598235.1 Chitinophagales bacterium | reverse complement strand
AACGTGCTGGCCAAAAAATAAAAGTAATTCAGAATGCTGTAGCTGCATTTACCGCTGATGACATTTCAAAAATTGAACGCGAGCAGAAGTATTCTTTGCAATTGGAGGGAGAAGTTTTTGAATTGCTGTTAACCGATGTAGAAATTCAAACAGAAGATATTCCCGGCTGGCTGGTTGTAAGTGAAAGTGGATTAACAGTTGCGCTGGATGTAACTATCACCGATGAATTAAAACAGGAAGGCAATGCGCGCGAGTTTGTCAACAAAGTGCAGAATCTTAGAAAAGACAAAAATTTCCAGGTGCTCGACCGCATTAAGGTTTCTATAGTAAAGAATGACGTGCTTGAAAAAACATTAGCCTCTTTCAAAGAATATATTGCCAGTGAAGTGTTGGCAAAAGAAATCGTATTGGTGGATTCACTCGATACATTTGATGAAGTAGAACTGAATGAAGAATTACTCAAAGTAAAAGTAGAATTGAATTAATGAAATCATACAAAGCGCTTTTAATCGTTATTGTCATTCTTGTTATCGATCAGCTAACCAAATTTTGGGTAAAGACTCACATGTTTCTTGGTGAAGAAATTCTTGTAACGAGTTGGTTCAGTCTTCATTTTACTGAAAACCCCGGCATGGCTTTCGGCATGGTGCTGCCGGGTGTTTGGGGCAAATTATTTCTCAGCGCATTTCGTTTGGTAGCTGTTGCTGGAGGAGTTTGGTTTATCATTCATCTTATTAAGCAAAAATCGCATTGGGGATTTATTAGCGCAGCCTCCATGATTCTTGCGGGTGCCATCGGCAATATGATTGACGGAACTTTTTATGGAGTAATTTTTTCCGACAGCTATATGGGTGCTGCAAAATTTCTACCTGAACATGGCTATGCCGGATTTCTACAGGGTTTAGTAGTGGATATGGTTCACGTAAAACTTTTCACTTTTCGTTTTCCCGAATGGGTGCCCGGTGTAGGTGGCGAGTTTTATGAATTTTTCCCATTCATTTTTAATGTTGCCGATTCGGCTATTACAGTTGGGGTATTCATCATTCTGATTTTTCAGGGAATGTTTTTTAAAGAAGAAACAAAAACGGAAATGGCTTCTTCTGTTAATACAGAAACTCAGAATCCGGCAAACGTCTGAATAATCATTTTCAGGTCTTTGTTATCTGCTTCTTTTTCCATCAGTTTCACAAAATCTTTTTGCAAGTAACTTTTAGGCACTTCAAAAATTCCTTTTGACAACGATTCTTTCTTAAAAGTAACTACGAGTGTTGAAGTTTTCTTACTCACCTTTCCGTTTACTTCCGCTTCCATAATTGTTCCTTTCTCTACCTGTGCTTCATTCCAGCAACCGATAAGGCGAAGCAAAGGAATCAACTGATTGAAATCAAATCCCGTTTCTGCCAGCCAAAGAGAAGATTTATAAATATTGCTTTCTCCTGTGTATTTGGTCATTTTAATTCCGTATTCCTCTTTAGTTTTATCGGTAGATTTAAAAGGGATTTCAGAATTAATCTTATATCCTTCTTTCAGTTCATTTTTTTCATAGAGAGTTAGTAGCTTATTGAGCGGATATTTAATCGCTACTTTTTTAGCTGGCTTTGAAACAGCAATGAATTGATTGGAATTTAGGTTGAGAATATAAGAAGCGTATTTTGGATTACCTCCCGAAATGTTTTTAAGCAACACTAAGCTGTCCTTAACAGACACACTTAATTTGGAAATTTCTCCTTTTTCATTTTTGTATTCAACTTGGTAGGTTCCTTCGAAAATATTTTCGCTGAAAGCACTAAGCCCCGTACATAATAAAAGTATGGCAACAGAAAAAAGATACTTCATAAAAGCAGATTGAAAATTTTGTTTCCAAAAATGTATACGGCAACAACTGTGGCTATGATAGCCGACAGCAGAACTCCACCAGCAGCAATATCTTTTATTTTGCCCGCCCTTTCGTTGTATTCGGGCGAAACAAAATCTACTAAAGCTTCAATGGCAGTATTCATCATTTCAGTAACTGCCACTATGCCTATGGTAAGGGCAATCACACTCCATTCTATGGCCGATAGATCAAGGAAAATTCCGGCTATGGTAACCACCACAATGGCTACCAAGTGAATTCGCATATTCTGCTGTTCTTTTAAGGCAAGTAACAGCCCCTTAAGCGCATAACCGAAACTATGTAAAAGCTTTTTCATGGTATTAACCTGTTTCGCGTTTCAAAAGTGAAATTCGTTTATTTCATTCCAATCAGAAAAATTATTTTTGCAAAGGAACGTTGTAATGATATGAGAAAACAAATTAAAAATATTGCCCGCCTTACAATTCTTGTTTTCTGCGGAGTAATACTTATTACCGGGTTGCCTTCGTGTAAAGCCAATAAATGCGACTGTCCTGAATTTGGAAGGCACAGGTTGAGACATTAATTCCTTACTAGCGTTATATTACACCCAAAATTTATTTTTATGATGATTTCGAAGAAAGTAGAAAAGGCCCTGAATGAACATTTAGTGCTTGAAATGAATGCGCTGTTTAGCTATCTCGCGGTTGCCTCTTGGTGCGAATATGATGGGTATGAAGGCAGTGCCAAATTTTTTTACAAGCAATCTGCTGAAGAGAATGTTCACTTTATGAAATTCTTTTCTTACATAAATGAAGTTGGGGGACATGCTTTAGTGCCTTCGCTAAAAGCGCCTAAGTATGAATTTAAATCCGTAGCAGAAGCAGTGGAAATGGCATTGACGCATGAGCAGAAAGTAACTAAAGCCATTTACAAAATAATGGGATTGGCTAAAGATGAAGGCGATCATGCTACGGAAGATTTTCTGCGTTTTTTTGTAGATGAACAAAAGGAAGAAGAAGTGCAGTTCAAACGAATTCTTGATAAAATAAGACTAATTGGTGGCGGACCCCAAAGTCTTTATTACATAGACAAAGAGTTCGAAAAGCTTTCTATAGGAACTGCCGATAAGAAGAAAAAAGATAAATCAGGCGGAGAAAATTAATTATTGCCTTGGCTCCTTTACACACTTGACATTTTTATATTCATGATGTAACTTGTATTCAACTTAATTGACTTGGTATGAAACCCCTGCACAAACTATCCTCAGGAGAGAAAGCCTATATTGTAGATATGCGCAATTCAAATTTATGTGAACATTTTTTTGAGATGGGAGTTTTTCCGGGCGACCTAATTGAGGTGAAGGAAAATCGTTCTGATAATAATTCTTTGGTTGTTTGCATTAACAATAGAAGCTTCAACATTTATAAAAAAGCAGCTGAAACAATTATCACGAATGTAGTGAGCTTTGAGATAAATCTGAACTAGAAAAAATACGCTAATTCTTTTTCTGTTCTTGAGCTCCGGCTTTCTTTATTTCCAATTCCTTTTCTTTAGCAATGGAATCTTGAATGATTTTTTTTCGTTTGGCAAAAATCTCTGCAGCAGCTATTAATTCTTCCTGCGTTTTTGTGAGATAGAATGTTTTCTTCTGTACACTCGAATCATGGGCTGTCTTTTTTAAAGACGATGTTGTAGTTAGAGAAACAGAGTCGGCATGTTGCTTTGCTTTTACTAGTGCTTGCTCTTGCTGAAGTTTAAATTTTGCAATAGAATCTTGCTTCGCTTTTTCTTTAGCGGCTAAATCCTTTGCAATTTTTTCCATCTGTGCTTTTGCTTTGAAAATAGAATCATCTTTCATCTTTTGTTTCTGCGTGGCGATTAACATTATTGAATCATTTCTTTGCTTCGCTCTCATAATAGAATCTTCCTTCGTTTTCTGTCGGGTAATTGAATCCTGACTGAATTTCATTTGTTTGGCTAAAATTTCTGCTGCTGCAATTAACTCTTGCTGATGTTTTTGTGTTGCAATCTTTTCTGCTTCCTTTTTTTCATTTGCAACTTTTGCAGCTTCCGCTTCTTTCGCCTCTCTGGCTTTTTTATCGGCAAGCGCTTTCTGTCTGGTCATCTCCAACAAATCAACTGATTCATCTGCTTTAGGTTCAGTTGGCTTTTTAGGAGCAACTTGGTCTGTATCCCGAAAGATTACTACCTCAATTTCTTCTTTCTTCTTTTTGGATTTTACTTTCTGTTTATGAACGATAACAGAAGTATCCGATACCTCTATAGAGGAGATTTTCTTTGGCTTTTTTGTCGTTGCTGCTTTTTTCTCTTCTTCCTTTAAGAGTTGTTTTTCTTCTTCTGGATTATTTACGATAAGTGGAACAGTATCCTTTTTCACTGCCTCATTTTTACTGTCACTGCTGGCGATATTTATTACAGGCTTTAAATTTTTATTGGCTGGTTGTTTAGACGCATCATATCCTTCCCTCACAGGAGTGGTTGTGTTTTCTTCCATCCAGTCGAGAAAAATATCCAATTTGTAATCTAATGGCTGGTTAAATCCGATGGTTGAAATATAGAAGGATGTGTCTTTGTATACATTAAAAATTCCGGTCGAGCGTTTATCAATCCAAACTTTATAATTGGTTTCGTATTCAAGCTTGAAATTATACTTGCCATCAATTTCGGTTGTGATGCGGTCTTCCTTTCGCGTCATCACATTACGCACTACAACAGTAGCACCTTTAATCGGAAAATCTTCTTCGCGGCTTTTTACCATTCCCATCAAGCGCATTCCATCTTTCTTCAATTTTACAGTCACACTTTGCACATCGGCTTTTGCATTCTTATCTGTAGTAAAAGTGTACGCAGTGTCAGCATATCCCGAGTAAGAAATTTTTAGGAGATAGGTTTGACTTTTGTTTGGAGTGAATTTGAACGAACCATCAAAATAGGTTTTGAATATTTTGAATGGTTTATTTCCCTCTGTGATTTCAACCTTTGCTTGAAAAACAGGCGAAGAAGTGCTGTCGGCTTTTTTTACATAGCCGATAAAGTCCTGCGCATAAATTGTTGCGCAGGAAAAAAGTATGGAGATAAGACTAAGGAGTTGTGATTTCAAAATCAAGTTCGCGTGAAGATTTTTAGTTGCGGTGCAATTTAGGTTCCAAATACATCGCAGTATAGGAGTTTTTTACACCAACAATTCCCTCAGGTACACCTTCGTAGACAAGTTGTCCGCCTTCGTCACCGCCTTCGGGACCAAGGTCTATTAACCAATCAGCGCATTTTATTACATCCATATTATGCTCTATTACAATCACCGAATGTCCGGCTTCAATCAGTTGATCAAAAGATGACATTAGTTTTTTAATATCATGAAAATGCAAACCGGTTGTTGGCTCATCGAAAATGAAAAGTATGGGATTGGGTGCCGCGCCCTTATTTAAGAAAGAAGCAAGTTTTACTCTTTGCGCTTCGCCACCGCTTAAAGTGGAACTCGATTGTCCAAGCTTTACATAACCTAAACCAACTTTTTGAAGAGGAAGAAGTTTTGTTGCAATGTCTGAGTCGCCTTGAAAAAACTCCATCGCTTCATCTACACTTAACTCAAGAATTTCATAAATATTTTTGCCTCTGAACTGCACTTCAAGAACTTCTTCTTTGAATTTTTTTCCATTGCACACTTCACATTTCAGATGCACATCAGCAAGAAATTGCATTTCAACAATTACTTCGCCATCACCTTTACAGGTTTCACATCTCCCGCCTTCTACATTGAAGGAGAAATCTTTTGGTTGATATCCACGAATTTTTGAAAGTTGCATGCGAGAAAATAATTCTCGAATGCCATCATAAGCTTTTACGTATGTCACAGGATTAGAGCGCGAACTTCTTCCCAGCGGATTCTGATCAATCATTTCCACGGCAGTAATTCTTCGCATGTCTCCTTTCATTTCGCGAAATGTTCCGGGCTTTTCGCCAGCTCCATCAAACATTCTCATCAAGGCAGGATAGAGAATCTTCTTTATCAAAGTTGTTTTGCCTGAACCGCTTACTCCGCTAACTACGGTTAGCGCGCCTAGAGGAAATTTCACATTGATATGTTTCAGATTATGCTGGCTGGCTCCTGTAATTTCAATCCAGTTGGAGGATTTTCTCCTTTTTTCATTGTAAGAAATTTCCATTTCACCGTTTAGATATTTAGCGGTAATAGTTTTCGATTGAAGTAGTTCTTTTGCGCCCCCATTGAACATAACTTCGCCACCAAAAATTCCCGCCTCGGGTCCCATGTCAACAATATGGTCGCTGGCTTTCATAATGTCTTCATCGTGTTCTACTATCACCACCGTGTTTCCTAAGTCACGGAGATTCTTCAACACTTTAATTAGTCGCTCCGTATCTCGCTGATGAAGTCCGATGCTCGGTTCATCTAAAATGTAAAGCGATGAAGTAAGATTGCTTCCTATAGAGCGCGTAAGGTTGATGCGCTGAGTTTCTCCTCCTGAAAGTGTATTCGACAAACGATTCAGAGCTAGATAACCTAATCCAACATCCATCATGGTTTGCAGACGATTTTTTATTTCTAACAGAATGCGCTTTGCGATTACATTTTCCGAATCGCTCAATTTTAAATCTTTAAAAAACGCGTGTAATTCTTTTATCGGTAGTAATGTTAGCTCCGAAATATGCTTCCCCTGAATCTTCACATACTGCGCATCCTTACGAATGCGCGAACCCTTACAATCAGGACAGGTTGTTTTTCCGCGATAGCGCGATAGCATTACTCGATACTGAATTTTATAGCTTTTTTCTTCCAGATATTGGAAGAAGTAATTCAAGCCCTGAAAATATTTATTGCCATCCCATAACAATTGTTTTTCCTCTTCACTCAAATCTTTATAGGCGCGGTGAATCGGAAAATCAAACAGCACTCCTTTCTTTATAAGCGGCTCTGCCCATTCGCTCATCTTCTCTCCTTTCCACGGAGCAACAGCTCCTTCGTAAATTGACAACTCTTTATCGGGGAAAATCAAATCTTCATCCAACCCCATCACCGTTCCGAAACCTTCACAGGTTTTGCACGCTCCATAAGGATTATTGAAATTGAAGAAATTAGGGTTCGGTTCTTCAAAAGAAATTCCATCGGCTTCAAACTTATTGCTGAACTGTTTTTCTTCTCCGTTTCCAAAAGCAATAGTACACTCATTTCTCCCTTCACTAAACGCAGTTTGAATTGAATC
>JBKJJB010000160.1:0-4904 GCA_046598235.1 Chitinophagales bacterium | reverse complement strand
CTCTGCTCCTAACTGTTGGGAGAGCACTTCAAATAACTCAATTTCTGAAACTATCATACCCTTTATTTTACCTCAAAACTAATTATTAAGTTACACTAATACAAAACCCCGCCTTTTAGTGCAGGGTTTGTTGTATGCATTACAAATGCTTCTGCCGTTTCATCCTCGTCCCGCTGCTCGGGCTCTGCTTCAGACGAGGACGAGTGGGGGCGGGGTTTTTGTTTGGGAGTTTGATTGTTTGGCTGTTACATTTTAACCCACCTTACCCTTTGCACGGTATTGCATTACAAATGCAAAACCAAACCACCCTCGTCCCTTTGCTCGGGCTTTGCTTCAGACGAGGACGAGTGGGTGGAGAAGTTACAAACTTCTTTTTATTTAAACTTCCAAGTCTCGCTGCGGTAAGACTTGGAAGAACGGGGATTGCGAATATAACCTGAGGTACGGAATAATGGAATGTTGGATGATTGGATTATTGGGATTGAATTTTATTCTTCATCCAACTATTCCATTTATCCATTATTCCATCGTATTATTTCCCTTTATTTCCGTACCACTTCTTTTTTCCACCCTGATTAGAGTTGCCCGAAGCAGGTTTATGATGCGACTTTGAAGCTGGTTTAGAATGAGAACTTTTTGAATGAGAATGACCGCGCGATTGAGAAGTATTTGCTTTTTTAATAATAGGCGCTGCTATTTCCTGAGCGGTCATAGCATAAGGGTGCTCGTGCACAAGCGGAATCTGTTTGCCAATTAATTTAATAATGTCCTTGAGCTCGCCTTTTTCTTCTGCATCGCAAAAAGAAATAGCAATACCACTCGCGCCTGCGCGACCTGTTCTGCCAATGCGGTGAACATACGTTTCGGGAACATTGGGCAATTCAAAATTGATAACATGCGATAAATCGTCAATGTCAATTCCTCTTGCCGCAATATCGGTGGCTACGAGCACACGAATTTGTCCGGCTTTAAAATCTTTCAAAGCGTTCTGCCGTGCATTTTGCGATTTGTTACCGTGAATGGCAGCCACTTTAAATCCGTTTCGCAATAACTCTTTCACAATTTTATCGGCTCCGTGTTTAGTGCGCGTAAACACCAGCGCACGATCCATGGTTTTATCTTTTAATATATGAATGAGGAGATTTTTTTTGTCGTCCTTTGGAACATAATAGAGCGATTGCTTAATAGCATCAACGGTAGTTGCCTGCGGAGTAACCGAAACTTCCACCGGCTCAAACAAAATAGTGTTTGCCAGTTTCAAAATTTCGGGAGCCATTGTTGCCGAAAAGAAAAGTGTTTGACGCTTGTGCGGAAGTTTGGCGATTACCTTTTTCACATCGTTAATGAAACCCATATCGAGCATACGATCGGCTTCATCCAGTACAAATATTTTTATATGCTGAAGATGAACAAAGCGTTGGTTCATTAAGTCGAGCAATCTGCCCGGAGTAGCAATAAGAATATCCACTCCTCTTTTAAGCGCTTCGGTTTGCCCGAATTGAGAAACACCACCAAACACAACTGTGTGTTTTAATCCGGTGTTTCTTCCGTAGGCAGAAAAGCTCTCTGAAATTTGAATAGCTAACTCACGCGTAGGAGTAAGTATTAGGGACTTAATTTGCTTAGGTCCTTTTTCATGTTTTACTTCTTCACTTAAAAGTTGAAGAATAGGAATAGCGAAAGCTGCCGTTTTTCCGGTACCCGTTTGCGCGCAGCCAAGCAAATCGCGCTGCTTGAGGATGACAGGAATAGATTGCTCCTGTATAGGAGTGGGCTTAGTGTATCCTTCTGTTTTAAGCGCCTGAAGGATGGGCTCGATTAGATGTAGTTTTGTGAATCCCATTTTTTGATTTAAGGGCGCGAAGGTAGTTTAATAAGCGAGAAGAAATGACGATTCTTAATCATCAAAAGATAGGGCTGAAATTTGCCCATACAAAAAATCTCTAACCTGTTATTGCCTTTATCCCCGGCAACTCCTTGCCCTCAAAGTATTCGAGCATAGCACCACCACCGGTAGAAACGTAACTTACTTTATCTGCCAAATTAAATTTATGAACCGCGGCAACACTATCGCCACCGCCCACTAAACTAAAAGCACCATTGGATGTAGCCAATGCCACTGCTTCGGCAATTGCTTTGGTTCCATGCTGAAATTTTTCCATTTCAAATACACCCATTGGCCCGTTCCACAAAATTGTTTTAGAAGAAAGAATCACCTGTGTGAAATCGTAAATAGCACTGTTAGAAATATCCAAACCCATCCAACCATCGGCAATTTCACCGCTGTTACATGTTGAAGTATTAGCGTTGGCATCAAACTTATCGGCAATCACACTGTCAATGGGCAGCAGAAGATTTACATTTTTTGTTTTCGCTTTTTCAATCAACTGAAGAGCGAGTTCTAATTTATCTTCTTCCACCAAACTGTTTCCAATTTTTCCACCCTGTGCTTTAAAAAAAGTGTAAGCCATTCCTCCGCCAATCAAAATGTTGTTTGCCTTCTCCAGCAGATTCTCAATAATCAAAATTTTATCTGAAACTTTTGCTCCGCCTAAAATTGCAGTAAAGGGTTTTTCTCCGCTCTTTAAAACTTTCTCAGCACTTGCCACTTCATTCGCCATCAGGTAGCCGAACATTTTATTTTCGGCAGAAAAATAGTTGGCAACAATAGAGGTAGAAGCATGAGCGCGGTGTGCGGTGCCGAAAGCATCATTCACATATACATCGCCATGCTTCGAAAGTTTTTCGGCAAAAGCGGCATCGCCTTTTTCTTCTTCTTTATAAAAACGTAGATTTTCGAGCAGCAAAACTTCTCCGGCTTTCAACGCAGATGAAACTGCAAATGCTTCTTCACTCACACAGTCCGAAACAAACTTTACTTCCGCACCCAGCAATTCGGAAGTTCGTTTCACTGCATGTTTCAGAGTATGCTTTGCATAATCAACGGTGCCGTCCTCCTTCAGTTTCTTAAGCGGTCTTCCAAGATGACTCATCAGCACCACACTGCCTACATCTTTCAATATTTTTTGAATGGTAGGAATCGCCCCCCGAATACGGCTGTCGTCAGTAATGTTGTATTGCTTATCGAGCGGAATATTAAAATCTACCCGAATCAATGCTCTCTTTCCTGCAAAGTTGAAATGCTCTACTGTTTTTAAACTCATAGGTAATTTTAGGTGATGCGAAAATACTTTTTCAGGTAAATCGTTTCAATATTTTACATTTACTAATAATTAAACTAAATATTATAGCATGAAGATAAATCAAAATAATGTTCACTCCGCCAACCTGAAACCTACGGTAATGTTTGTGGATATGAATTGTTTTTTCCCCAGTTGCGAGCAGCAGGTAAATTATTGGCTGCGTCATCGTCCTGTTGGAGTTTGCGTTTACACGGGCAGGCAAGGTTCAGTAATTGCGCTTTCTAAGGAAGCTAAAAGAATGAAAATTAAACCCGCGCGCTTAGATGAGATTATGAAGAATCATCCTGAATTTATTCCACTCGAAACAAATCCTGCACGATACAGAGAGTTTCACATAAAGATTATGAAAGTGCTGAAACAGTTTTCAGATGATGTGGTTCCTAAAAGTGTGGATGAAGCGGTGCTGAATTTTTCTTCTTACCAGTTAGTATATAAAGATATGCGGCAGGTAGCACTTGATATTAAAAAGAAAATAACTGAAGAAGTAGGCGATTGGCTTACCTGTTCTATCGGCATTGCTCCCAATGCTTTTCTCGCAAAGCTTGGTTCTGATATTGAAAAACCAAACGGATTGCAGATTATAACTCCCGAAACAATTGATGATACTCTCAGCAAATTGAAACTTACCGACCTGCCTGGTATTGCGAAAAACATAGCAATGCGATTGGTGGATGGAGGAATTCACTCACCTCTTCAACTTCGCCATACTCCGCCCGAAGTGCTTCGCAAAGTTTGTAAAAGTGTAATAGGCGAATACTGGCACTATCGCTTAAATTTCTTAGAGGTAGATATTGCTACTGACGACTATAAAAGTATGCAGGCAATGCGGCAAATTTCGAAAGAGCAAAGAGCATCGCTGCAAACCTTGCATGATATTCACCGCGCCTTATGTATGCAGTTAGAAAAGCGAATGGTGGGTCATGAACTTTCGGCAAGGCATATCGGTTTTTCGTGCCAGTATGAAGATGGACATGGATGGAGCGACCATTTTCATACAGATGTTGCCATTCAGGACGGAATTGAGCTGATGAATGTTCTTTTATCGCGCATTCGAACTTTTGAAAAGGAAAATGATTGTGAGCCAATCATAAACAAAGAAGTAACCCGTATGACCGTTTGGGTAACCGATTTTGTAGATGTAGAATTTACCCAGTATTCTATGTTTGAAAGCAATGTGCGAAAGGACAACTTGCGTAAAGCAGTTTATTCCTTAAAAAATAAATTTGGCTTCGAAAAAATACTTCATGCAGCTGAAATGACCGAAACACCGGTGCTAAAAGACGTAATTGGCTTCGGGTCAATTAAAGACTTAATAAAGTAAAAGTTTGATGGGCTTTTAACCTTCCAAAAAAATTCTACATTTGCGCTCCGTTTTAAAAATGCCGCGTTCGTATAACGGTTAGTACGCCTCCCTTTCACGGAGGTAATAGGGGTTCGATTCCCCTACGCGGTACCAAATTTGAAACCCCTGCAGACCGAAAATTTGCGGGGGTTTTCTTATTGCAAAAGAGCGGGGTTAAAATTGTTTTATATTTCTTGCTTCTTATGAGTACCGCAATCAACTTCCTAAAAAAATTAGTTCCTGTTCCTGTAAAGGACTCCATTAAGAAAATAATGGGTAACTATTACTAT
Organism: Chitinophagales bacterium; assembly: GCA_046598235.1. Classification (GTDB taxonomy): domain Bacteria; phylum Bacteroidota; class Bacteroidia; order Chitinophagales; family LD1; genus Bog-950. Next base: position 69 of record JBKJJB010000160.1, on the reverse strand, counting down.
AAAAGGAAGGCAAGTAGTATACTCAGCCGCAATATCAGTGGACCCGAATGGCTGGGTGCAGAGGAATTA
>JBKJJB010000222.1:0-11273 GCA_046598235.1 Chitinophagales bacterium | reverse complement strand
TCGGGCAATGAATTGCCGCAATTGATTACTGCTAATACTGTTTATTCTTTAGCACCGCATGTGCGCTATGTAGAGTTGATTTTGCACGGTTATTATGTGCTCGATATTACTCCGCAGCGTACACAGGGTGATTTTGTTTATGTGTCAAACGTAACTACACAAAACTATACCATAAGTTCAACTCCATCATGGTATGTAAATGATGGAGAAACATTTTTGCAGGAGGCAAGTTCGCCTTCCGTGGCACTCAATACTTATCCGCCATTAGCACAGTTTCCGCAGGTGAGTAATTCTATCCGAAAACTAAGCGACAACATCACCACCATCTCTATTGGTCCTAATCCTTTTTATGATGAATTGCTTATACAGTTTAATACTGTGAAACCCGAAACAGTAACACTAAAAGTTTTTAGTTCTGCCGGCCAACTGATGATGCAAAAAAATCTCGGTGTAACAAGCGAAGGGCTTAACTACACTACTTTCAACGGCAGCAATTTCCCTTCAGGGTATTATACAGTTGAACTGATGGGCAAAAGCCGTTCGGTAGGTAAGGCGGTGATTAAGGTGAATTAAGATCTTACTTAGCTATGGTTTAACCGAACCATATTTTCATACACCAGTTTAGAAAGCTGACGCACTACGCTGGGTAGTTTTGTAATATCTCTTCCTTTGGTCATAATGGTTAGCAAGTAGGGTGAATTATTTACATAGATAATTCCGGACTCGTGAAGTTCTTGTGTGCGAGCATCACCTGCCTCTCCAAACTTATGAATTGTTAGTACTGAGTCTGGTAATGATTTTTCATGCCTGATGCAAAAATGCACCTCGACAATAATTGCGAAGCATATTCTGAATCTTTGATGGTAAGATACGAGGCATTATACAAAGCATCCATAAACACCGAATATAAATCCCCGGCACTAAAGACACTCCTTACTATTATATGGTTGTAGGTATAACCAATAAATTGAAAGCTTTTACAACATTTGCTTTAACTATCAATATTTAAAAGGTCTTCACTTCAAATTCTATTATGAAAAGAGGTCTTACTTTTTTCCCGATAAAAATTACCTTTAATCAAAATTCCATTCAATGAAAAATTTTTTACCTCTTGTGTTTATTCTAATCGGTGTAGTAAATAATGCTGCAAACGCACAAACTCCCGCTTGGCCCGAGTTTGTTTTTGAGCATTGGGTTTGGGAAGATGAAAGCACTCAGCATAGTGCCTTGCAATTAGTGGATGATTATTTAGCACACAACATTCCTGTAGGCGCAATTGTTATAGATAGCCCTTGGGAAACAGGCTACAATACTTTTGAATGGGATACCTCACTTTATCCTGATGCACAAGCAATGGTTGATTCTTTTCACGCGCGCAACGTAAAAGTAATTGTTTGGGCTACCACCGCTATCAATACCGATGTACCCGACCTTTGGAGTTATGGCGATTCGATGGGCTATTTTATGAAGACAAATGCCGGTTCCAGCTCAGCCGTAATTAATTGGTGGAAGGGCGATGGCAGCATGATTGATTTTTTTAATCCCGCAGCCGTTACATGGTGGAAATCGTTGATGGATAAAACATTAGATTTAGGTATTGACGGATGGAAATGTGACGGCACCGATTATTCTGTTTTGCTTGGTAATGCTTTGTACTCCCCGGGAATGAGCGGCAACATTACACGTCTGCAATATTCTCATGCTTACTACCGTTTGTTTCACGACTATACTCGACAGAAGCTTGGTAACGACCGCGCTAATATGTCGCGCCCCGTTGACAACTACGGCTACACTTTTATTACCGACCCTAATTTAGTGGCGTTTAGCCCGCGCGATATTTGCTTTGCGTGCTGGGTAGGTGATCAGGATGCAACTTTTGCAGGGATGAAAAATGCACTAAACAATATGTATCAGAGCGATGTAAACAATTATTTAGTGTTTGGTTCCGATATTGGCGGCTACCGTGAAGAACCGGTACCGAATGGAAGAGAGAATGATGTGTTTCTTCGTTGGGCGCAATTGGGTGCTTTTAGCCCTCTGATGGAAAATGGCGGAGGCGGTGAACACCGTCCGTGGGTTTTTAATCAGCAAACCAGCGATGTGTATAATAAGTTTACGCGTTTACATCATGCTATGATTCCTTATTTTATGCAGCAGGCAGATTCTTTATTTGCCTTAAGCCAATCAATAATGCAATTTTTCAACAGCAGCGATTACCGCTATATGCTTGGCAGCGATGTATATGTGGCACCTGTATTAAATGGGTCAACTTCAATAAACATCAGCAGTTTTCCCGGCACAGGTGTTTCGTGGGTTTATCTTTTCGATAATACCAAGGTGTTTCCTAGTGGAGCGGGTACTACTTTAGCCATGCCATTTGAAGAGTACCCTGTTTTTATAAGGTCAACATCACCGTTATTGGCGGTTCTTGATAGCGTAATAAGCAGCGTAACGAGTGTAGCAACCATAAACGATTGGCAGCATTCAATTAGTATTTATCCCAATCCTGTAGCGGAGCAAATCAGAATTTCCGGTTTAGAGTTTAAAGCTCATGAAGAGTATGAGTTCCGTTTGTTTGATGTTCTGGGAAGAAATTTGCTGAAGACAAATCTTAGCAGCGGAAACACAAATGTTTCTGTTGAAGGATTGGAGAATGGAGTTTATTACTATAGCATAGAGAACGCTAATCTTCGTACTTCGAATAAAGCATCAGGTAAAATTGTCATTCAGAAATAGGTTTTCGTAGAAGCATCTATTCGAAAAGATGACTGAACAATCCGTCTCTCAACTTCGGCTCGAACCAAGTTGATTTTGGCGGCATAATGTTTCCGCTGTCGGCAATGTCCATCAATTGTTTTAGAGAAACAGGGTAAAGTGCAAAGGCAACAGCCATTTCTCCACTGTCCACTCTGCGTTCCAATTCTTTCAGTCCGCGAATGCCGCCTACAAAGTCAATTCGCTTGTCGGTACGCGGGTCTTTAATTCCGAGTAAAGGCGATAAAATATTTTCCTGAAGAATAGTGATGTCGAGAATTCCTATTGGGTCGGTTTTGATGATTTCTTTTTTTGCTTCGAGATTATACCAAGTCTTATTCAGATACATTGCGAACTCATGCAATTTAATTGGCTTTGCATTTTCAACTGTCAACTGCGAGCCGCCAACTGCAAACTTTTTTTTCACCTGTGATAAAAATTCAACTTCACTCAATCCGTTCAAATCTTTCACCACCCGATTGTAATCCATTATCTCAAGTTGGTCATCGGGAAATAAAACGGAGAGAAAGAAGTTGTATTCTTCTGTTCCATCATGATTCGGGTTTTGCTCCTTCATTTTCAATCCTACTTTGGCAGCAGAGGCAGTACGGTGATGTCCGTCAGCTATGTAAGTGAAAGGAATTTGTTCTTTGAAGATGGAAATAAGCTGCTCAGTTTTGTCGCTATCATTTATTGCCCAAACTGCATGTCTAACTCCATCGGTGGAAAGAATATTATAGACAGGTTCTTGTTTCTCCGTTATCTCATCAATTATCGCATCCACCGAAATAGTTTTAGGATAGGTGAGAAAAACAGGTCCTACATGTGCTTGTAGCGTTTCCATGTGGCGGATACGGTCTTCTTCTTTTTCAGGACGTGTGAGTTCGTGCTTCTTTATTACTCCGTTGAAATAATCTTCTACGCTTGAACAGGTAACCAAACCGGTTTGTCTTCGTCCGCCCATTATTTGCTCATATATATATAGGAACGGGTAGGCATCTTGAAACAAGACCCCGTCATTCATCAGCTTATAAAAATTATCGCGCGCTTTTTCGTAAACTTCGGTAGAGTGTTCATCGGTTCCTTTAGGGAAATCTATTTCTGCGCGACTCACATGCAGAAAAGAATTCGCATTTCCGTCAGCCATCTTGCGGGCTTCTTCGGTATTCATTACGTCATAAGGTAACGAAGCCACGTACATAGCTAACTCAGGAGTAGGACGAACGGCTGCAAATGGTTTAATAATTGCCATAGAAAAATTTGAGTGGTGAAATTATAAGATTTGTTCTTCGTCAATAAATAATTGCGCGGCTATTGAATCTGCAAAGAGTTTTCCTTCATCGGTAAGTTTCAAGACCCCGCCCTCAAAAGTATAATTCGAAGAATTAATTCCTTTCAGACTTTGATGTATTAAATCCGCAATCTGCAATCCGCAATCCGCAATTTTTAATCCCCATTGTGTTCTCAGTGATGTCATAATCTTTTCATTCACCTTTTGTGCTTCGGTTAGCACTTCTTCTTCAGAAGGAAGTTTTCCTTCATTGATTGAATGTATGTAAGCAATGTTGTTCGCAATATTCCATCTTCTGGAAAGACCATTAAAGGAATGAGCCGAAGGACCTAACCCCAGATATTTTTTTCCGAACCAATAGTTTGAATTATGAATTGCATACTTGCCGGGCTTTGCAAAGTTTGAAATCTCATATTGCTCATACCCGGCTTGTTTCATTTCACCCATCAGAATTTCAAACTGCCTCGCGGATTGTTCTTCGTCAATCGGTTTAGATTCTCCTTTCGTAATCTTTCTTTCTAATGAAGTTTTTGGTTCAACAGTTAAAGCATAAGAAGATATGTGAGGGATGTTGAGTGCAAAGGCAGTCTCCAGATTTTTTTTCCAGTTATCGTCATTCATTGTAGGAGTTCCGTAAATCAAATCAAGTGTAATGTTTTCGAAACCCGCATCTTGTACTTTCTTTATAGAAGATACAGCTTCGTCTGCGCTGTGTGCGCGGTTCATATATTTCAAATCTTCATTAAAGAAAGATTGAACTCCGATGGAGAAGCGGTTTATTCCCAAAGTTCCCAATGTTCTAATGTTTCCAATTTCCTTCAAGTCATCAGGATTAGCTTCAAACGTAAACTCTCTTAATTCACTCAAATTGTAATAGGCATTCAATTTTTCAATAATCAATAGTAAATCATCCATCATCAATAACGAGGGTGTTCCGCCCCCGAAGTAAAGCGTTTCAATTTTTTCTCCGTTTAGATAATCCTTACTCAGTTCTATTTCGTTTAGTAAAGCACCTATAAACTTCTCTTTGTTTGCCAGCGAAGTGCTGAAATAGAAGTTGCAGTAATGGCAAGCCTGTTTACAAAAAGGAACATGAACGTAGATACCTGCCATAAGATAAATGCGAATGTAAAATTTGGGAAGTGTATTCGCGTTATCTTAGCCAATTGAAAATGCGTTTCACATTAACCGCTTCCCTATTTCTTCTTCTGAAAATCTGTTTCGGACAGAACAACTATTCATTGCAAATAATCAGCCCGGATAAACCAAAGGAGTTCTTTACGAAAAAATTTTCTTATAGAGTTCAGTTTAAAGATTCCCTACAGCCAATTAAAGAAGGGAGGGAGTTGTTCGACAAACTTCGTTCGTTTGGTTATGCAGGGGCTTCCATTGATAGTGTAGTTGCCGATAGTGTGTATACATACATATATATGTATGTAGGAGAAAAGCTGGACAACATCATTTTAAAGAACGGCAACATAGATGGCTCTTTAATGAATAACGCAGGTGTTAAGCATCAGATAATAGGCGGTAAGAAAATTTCAATCACAGATGTGGAAGTAGTAAATGAAAGGATAATACGAGAATGCGAAAATTCTGGTTATCCCTTTGCAAGCGTTCGGTTAGATAGTTTTGAATCGAATAGTGGATCCTATTCTGCAAAAGTGTTTGTGCAGAAAAATGAATTGATTCAGTATGATTCCATAAATATAGTGGGCAAGACAAAAGCCAAGCGTGCTTTTCTTAAAAATTATCTTGGCATAAAACTCAACAAGCCATACAATGAAGCTAACGTAAAGCGAATCACTCAGCGATTAAATGAATTGCAGTTTGTAGAATCGTTACAGCCACATACCGTAGAGTTTCGAAACGGCAAAGCAAAAGTGAATTTGTATTTGAAGGATAGGAAGGCAAGCCAGTTTGATTTATTGATTGGGTTGCTTCCCGGAAGTTCGGGTAGAAAACTTTTGGTGACTGGTGAAGCGCGTATTTATCTTATCAGTCCTTTTGGAATGGGAGAGGAATTTTATTTGCAATGGAAAAAATTACAACCGAAGACACAGCAGTTGGATGTAAGGGTGAGCTATCCCTATCTGATTGGATTGCCGCTTGGTATAAGTGCGCGGTTTGAACTTTACAAACGCGATAGTTCGTATCTTGATTTGGATGGTGATTACGGGATTCAATATCAAATCATAGGCAGCAACTATCTAAAAGCATCGCTTAGGCAGCACACTACTATCATTACTAACGTTGATACAGCATACATCCGTCAAACTCGTTCGCTGCCAAAGAATCTGGATGTAAGCACGAACGAGTTTGCGCTCGAATACTTTTTACAGAAACTGAATTATCGTTTCAATCCTGTTTCGGGATATGTTTTAAAAGTGAGCGGTTCTGCAGGTGTAAAAAAGATTAAGAAGAACAACAACATAGTGGGGTTATCTGATGAATTGGGAAGGAGCTTTGATTACCTCTACGATACTACACGATTAAAAACATTTCAGTTTCGATTGGCGCTCTCGATAGATAAATACTGGAAGTTAGCGGCAAGGCATACCATCAAAACTTCTTTTGAAGGGAAGTATTTTTTTAACCGCACTATTTTTGACAATGACAAATACAGATTAGGAGGAGTAAACTCTTTGCGTGGGTTCGATGATCAGTCCATTTTTACTCCATATTATGCTATGGCTAATCTTGAGTACCGGTTTCTGCTTTCGAAGAATTCTTACTTTAGTGCTTTCTTCAATTCAGCAGTGGTAGAAGATACAAGAGTTGGGAAAGGTCCGGTTGATTTTCCTTTTGGCTTTGGTGTGGGAGCAGCGATTGAAACTAAAGTTGGGATTTTTGGAATTACTTATGCCATGGGTAGACAATTGGATAATAAAATCACTTTTAATTCTGCGAAGATTCATTTTGGCTACGTAAATTATTTTTAGTTGGCAAGAAGACTGATTGCAATTTCTTTTTTCGTTTTATTTTTTGTTTGCACCGCACTTTCGCAAACGGCAGACTCGTCTTCTTCGGTTGTTTCGGATACCACGCCTGTTTATCTCGACTCGAATATTGCCCAGCAGTATTTGCAATTAAGTAACCACAGTTCATTCTTATTAGAGAAAAATACGCGCGTTGTGAATGATGTTCAGCAAATCCATTCTTCAAAAAATAACACAGGCGTGTTTCTATTGCTAATGCTGATGCTTGTAATTCTCGCTTATGTCAAAGTAGTATTCAGCAAAGACATTGAAGAGTTACTTCAGTCTTTTGTCAACTTAAATATTGCGCAGCAGATTTTTAGAATGCAGTCAAGTGAAATTTCTTTCTCTTCTTTTCTACTTCTCTTAAATTTTATTGTTGCGTTGAGCTTGTATCTGCAATTTATTTTAGTCAACTATTTTCATGTAGTAGCACTTGAAAGTTTTTCTTCAATAATTATTTTGATTTTTTTATTCACATTTTTTTATCTCGCAAAGATTGCAACACTCAAGTTTGTTGGTGCTGTATTTGAAGTGAATGCAGAATGTAATGAATATATATTTAATTTTTCAACTGTGTGTAAAATGATAGGATTGACGCTGATTCCAGCGTTATTTATTTTTCATACAGCGCAAGAAAAAATTTTCAATCTAATTTTTGTTGTTACAATTTTTATTTCAGTTGCACTGGCGATGATTTTTATTTGGCGAGGTTTATCCACAGGGTACAAGTTATTGTACAGCAGCGTGTATCACTTTTTTATTTACGTTTGTGTTGTGGAGATATCACCGATATTTCTACTGTTCAAATTGTTAACCAAAACAATTACCTAACCATGGCAACAAAAAAGAAAGCCGCAAAAAAAGCAGCAAAGAAGCCTGCTAAGAAGAAAGCCGCAAAAAAAAAATAAGTAAGCGGGCATCTTCGAAAAAGCCTGACCTAAGAAAGGCTTCTTCAATGAAGAAGTTAATTAAAGGCAGCAAAGCATCCAACAGTAGCAGCACTCTTAAGAAAAAGGCTGATGTGATATCACCTGACAAGAGTGCTGCTTCTTTTTTGTCCAAACCAGTGGTTGCCAAACCGCAGATTATTATTCCCCATCGTTTGGAAAGAAATTATTCCGATTTGATTTCAAAGGAACCGAAAACAAAAATCAAACACATCATAGTGGCTCAGCCGCAGCCCGAAGGACCTAAGTCTCCTTATTACGATTTGGCGGCTAAATACAAATTGAAATTTACTTTCACTCCGTTCGTTCGAGTGGAAGGAATATACGGGAAAGATTTCAGAAAGCAACGTTTATCACTCAATGATTACAGCGGTATAATTTTTACAAGCAGAAATTCAATTGATCATTTTTTTCGAATCTGCGATGAGTTGCGCGTGAAGATGAGTCAGGAAACAAAATTCTTTTGTACTTCTGAAGCTATCGCGTTATACCTTCAGAAATATACTCAGTATAGAAAACGAAAAGTTTTTTTCGGTGACATGAATAACAATAAAGAGTTACGCATGTTGCTGATGAAACACCGAGATGCTACCCGGTTTTTATATGTATGCGCTGAAACAAAAAAGGATGAAATTCCAGCTTTCATGGAAGCCAATAAATTCAATTATGTTGAGGGAGTAATGTACAAAACTATGCCGGTGGATTTAAAAAGTACGAAGTTGCATGATTATGACCTGCTCATTTTTTTTAGTCCTTCGGGCATTCATTCTATGTATCATAACTTTCCGAAATTTAAACAGGAGAAATTGAAAATTGCCGCATACGGAAAAACAACAGCGGATTTAATTCTTGATAAGGGACTGAAACTTCACTTAATGGCACCGCTGAATAATTCGCCCACTATTGTGGTTGCATTGGAACAGTACCTGAAAGAAATAAAGTAAATAATTTTCTGCGCGTAAAATAAATAGCGATCAGTTAAGAAGGTTATTACACATTGCATCTTTCTCTGAAAGAGTTATTTTCATCGTATGAATTTATTTCGTAGACAAATTCTGCTTTTACTTTCCTTACTTGCGTGTGTATGTGTTCATGCCCAGAGCGAACCGCAGTTTACACAATACATATACAATAGATATTTGTTTAACCCTGCTTATGCAGGCAGCACAGATGCCTTGGAAATTTCAGCACTTCATCGCAGTCAGTATGTAGGGCTTGCAAATAAAGTTATTGCTTCGCAGGGACTTAACATCAATATTCCTGTTTACCGCATTAGTTCAGGAATAGGAATTACTGCGATAAACGACCTTATCGGTCTTCAGAGAGCTACCTATATTGCTTTAAATTATGATTACCGAAAAAAATTCAAATGGGGGAAAATGGGAATTGGTATTGGAGCAGGAATTGTTCAAACATCGCTGGACGGTAATCAACTAAGAGCACCTGATGGGGACTATAGTGTAGGAGTAAATCATAATGACAATTATCTTCCCGCTAGTCTTCAGCATGGTATAGCACCTGACATTTCCTTTGGGTTGTATTTCAACAACGATAAATATTTTGCCGGTGCATCTATCAATCATATTGCATTTTCGTTGGCGCCTATCAGTTCGCCAATAGGAAAAACTAAGCTGAATTTTTCGCGCAATCTTTTTTTTATGGGGGGATATGATTTTGAAGTTTCAAAGAAGCTGCGTATTATGCCTTCTGCTTTTGTAAAAACTGATCTCAAAAAAGTTCAAGTAGACATTAGCGGAACATTTACTATTATTGACAATATCCTGACAGGAATTTCGTTTAGAGGGTATACTAAAAATATGATTGACGCGTTAGCATTGGTTTTTGGTTTTAAGTATAAAGGGTTTCAGGCAGTGTATTCATACGATGCAAATCTTTCATACCTTACAAAATTTAATACAGGGTCGCACGAAATAAGTTTGAGTTATCGTTATCCTTTAAAAAAGAAAGAAAGCAAGGGTTACCTATATCACAACCCTCGATTTGATTAATACTTTAGATGATATGTGTTGAATTATGAAACAAAGACACAAGTAACCGCGTAATTAACAAAGGTGCAAAAAGGTTTTTTTTCATTTATTTTTGAGAAATCAAAAACTGGTTATATTTACGTTTTTAAAAAAACAGGGGAAAACTATCAAAACTATCAACATGAAAAATTTACAAGGTCTTCTCAGCAAAGCATCTATTGTGCTTATGCTTTTTGTTGTAGGTTGTAAAGGGGGATACAACGGACAACTACTCGGAGAACAAGATAGACCCAATTGGAATCCAATTACACCTTATGGTATGGTATTCATTCCATCGGGCGTATTACATATTGGTCCTAGCGATCAGGATGTAAATGCCTCAATGCAGGCACGTTCAAAGCAGGTGTCCATAGTTGGTTTTTATATGGATGATACTGAAATTACCAATAATGAATATCGTCAATTCATTAATTACGTAAGAGACTCTGTGGCACATGCTTTATTAGAGCATACAACTGAAAGTGGCGATGAAGGTGGTAAGCCACAGTTGGATTGGAATCAGAAAATTGAGTGGAGTGGAAAAGAGAAAAACGAACAATTGGAAGAAATCTTCTTAAAGGAAGATGAAAGAGTATGGGGAAAGAAAGAGTTAGACTTACAGAAAATGAAGTATGATTATGAGTGGTTCGATTATAAAGCCGCTTCGCTTACTAAGAACAGAGGTAAATCAAGAACTTCTTTTATTCATAAAGAATCATGTGACGTTTATCCTGATACGTTGGTTTGGGTAAGAGACTTCTCTTATTCTTACAATGAGCCAATGACCCGTAACTACTTCCACCACCCTGCTTTTGATGATTATCCTGCCGTGGGTGTTACTTGGCCGCAAGCAAATGCTTTTTGCTATTGGAGAACAAGATTGTGGGAGGATTACAGAACTCCTCGTGGGGAACCATTAATGGATATCTTCCGCTTACCTACTGAACATGAGTGGGAATATGCTGCCAGAGGAGGCAAAAAATTAGCACCATACCCTTGGGGAGGACCTTATGTGAGAAACTCGAAAGGTTGTATTCTTGCAAACTTCAAACCTGGCAGAGGAAATTATCCTGAAGATGGTGGGTTCTATACTGTACGCACAGATGCTTACTGGCCAAATGATTATGGCTTGTATTGCATGGCAGGTAACGTGGCAGAATGGACTTCATCAGCATTCTACGAGAACTCTTACTCTTTTATACATGATCTTAATCCCGATATTAGATATGATGCTGAAAAATCTGAGCCAGAAGCAATGAAGCGCAAGGTTATC
>JBKJJB010000005.1:0-4344 GCA_046598235.1 Chitinophagales bacterium | reverse complement strand
GCAACGCCCCATTCTTCCGCTCCAAGCAGAGCGGCTATCGCTAAATCTCTTCCTGTTTTTAACTGACCATCAGTTTGCAGCGTAACTCTTCCACGTAGACGATTTTTTACTAACGTTTGATGTGCTTCTGCAAGACCAAGTTCCCATGGAACTCCGGCATGACGGATAGAACTGATAGGAGAAGCTCCCGTTCCACCATCGTATCCTGAAATGAGAATGTTATCTGCTTTTGCTTTGGCAACACCTGCTGCGATAGTTCCTACACCAGCTTTTGAAACGAGCTTCACACTAATTTTCGCACTGCGATTTGCATTCTTCAAATCGAAAATCAATTGTGCTAAATCTTCAATGGAATAAATATCGTGATGCGGAGGAGGTGAAATTAATCCTACACCCGGAGTGGAGTGTCTTACTCTTCCAATCCAATCATCCACTTTAAAGCCGGGCAACTGTCCGCCTTCACCTGGTTTTGCGCCCTGACTCATTTTAATTTGCAACTCATCTGCCTCTGTGAGATACAAACTTGTCACACCGAATCGTGCGGAGGCAATTTGCTTAATAGCAGAGCGCATTGAATCGCCATTCGGAAGTTTTGTATAACGCGCTTCATCTTCACCGCCTTCACCCGTATTGCTCTTGCCGCCTATACGATTCATGGCAATGGCCAGGGTGGTGTGAGCTTCCCACGAAATAGACCCAAAGGACATTGCCCCGGTGGCAAAACGTTTAAAGATATTTTCAACCGGTTCTACTTCTTCAATCGAAATGGAAGGTTTATTTTTTTTGAATTCGAACAGGCTACGAAGTGTACAAGCCTTTTCCGACTGATCATTTACTAAACCTGAATATTTTTTAAACGTGCTGTAATCATTATTCTTCGTAGAATTTTGAAGAAGGTGAATTGTTTGAGGATTGAAAAGATGAAACTCTCCTTTCCGGTTCCATTTGTAAATACCACCGGCTTTCAAATGGTCTGACGGAATTTCCTTTCTGCTGAAACCAAAATTGTGATTGGTAAGAACTTCTTTTGCAATATCATCTAAACCAATTCCCTCAATTCGCGAAACTGCTCCAGTAAAATATTTATCTACTACTTCTTTATTTAATCCAATGATTTCAAAAGTTTGCGCTCCTTGATATGATTGAAAAGTAGAGATACCCATCTTTGACATTACCTTCAGCAATCCTTCATTGATTGCTTTAATATAATTATGACGGAGCGCCCTTACATCCAACTCACTCTTAATAGCACCCGTGTTTTTCATAGTGCGGATAGTAGATAGAGCAAGATATGGATTGATAGCAGTAGCGCCAAAACTGATGAGACAAGCAAAGTGATGAACTTCCCAAACATCTCCAGCCTCCACAACAATACCTACTTTGCCACGATACCCTTTGCGAATAAGATGATGATGTACTGCAGCAGTAGCAAGTAAAGAAGGTATAGGAGCATGTTCTGAATCAATAGCTCTGTCCGATAGTATGATAACTTCAAACCCATCATCAACAGCATCCACTGCATAACGACACAAACGGTCTAATGCTTTTTGCATAGAGCCCGGCTTGCCATCCGCCCTGAAATAACATTGCAATGTTTTTGCCTGAAAGAAACCTGTGTCAATACTGCGTATTTTTTCCAAATCAAAGTGACCAATCACAGGTTGCTCTAAAGCAACTGTGTGACAAGCAATTGCTTCTTCATTCAATAAATTGCCATTGCTGCCTACGAAAGAAGCAAGCGACATCACAATTTTTTCACGTATCGGATCAATGGGTGGATTGGTTACTTGCGCAAATAATTGTTTAAAATAACTACTTAAGTGTTGTGCTTTGTTGCTAAGAATAGCAAGTGGGGCATCTGTTCCCATAGAGCCAACAGCTTCGTACCCGCTTATTGCCATCGGTGCAATAATGGTTTCTAAATCTTCTGTCGAATAGCCAAACGCCTTTTGATATTTGAATACCTGTGGTGGCTCTAAGTGAGTGAACATTACTCTTGGCGGGGGCAACTGTTCAAGATTGATTTTATATTTCTTCAGCCATTCACCATAGGGCTTTTGAGAACAAATTTTTTGTTTCAACTCCTCATCACTCACAACCCTGCCTTGTTCTAAATCAACAATAAACATTTTGCCAGGCTGTAATCTTCCCTTCTCAATTATCATTTCGGGGGCTACAGGTAGAACGCCTGTTTCTGAACCCATAATCACTCTGTCATCTTTGGTAATGCAATATCTACTGGGGCGAAGTCCATTGCGGTCGAGCGTTGCGCCAATCAGTTTTCCATCGGTAAAAGAAATAGAAGCGGGACCATCCCAGGGTTCCATGAAAGAAGCGTGAAACTCATAGAATGCTTTGCGCTCGGCTTCCATTAAATCATTCTTGTGCCATGCTTCGGGAATGAGCATCATCATTACATGCGGCAGCGACCTTCCGCAGTGTGTGAGCAACTCAATCATGTTATCTAAGCTGGCAGAATCGGATTGCGGACCCGGAATGATGGGAAGAATCATCTCCATTTCTTCTTTGGTGAAGTAGGATGAAACAAAACCTGCCTCGGCTGTCTTTAGCCAGTTGAGGTTTCCTTGCAGCGTATTTATTTCGCCATTATGTGCAATAAAGCGAAACGGTTGCGCCAACCGCCACGAAGGAAAAGTATTAGTAGCAAAACGGGAATGTATTAAGCCGAAAGCTGATATCATTCGCTTATCAGAAAGATCAGGGAAGTAGCCGCGCAGTTGCAAACTGGTGAGCTGACCTTTATATACAATAGTTTTATAAGATAACGAGGCGATGTAAAAACCAACGGCTTCTTTGCGAATGGTGCTATTGATAAGGTGAGAAGAATAATTGCGGAGAACAAACAGCTTGCGCTCAAATACATCGGGGTCGGTAATACTTTCGGGGCAGGCAATGAATATTTGTTCAATAGCAGGTTCAACTGATAAAGCTGATTCGCCAACACCTTCGGCATTTACCGGCACCTTTCTGAATCCTAAAATTTCTAATCCTAATTTTTCGGCTGAACGAATTAATACGCCTCTTGCTTCTTCGCGAATGGCGTCATCTTTAGGAAAGAACACCATACCCACTCCGTATCTACCCGATGCAGGAAGGGTGATTCCCAGTTTCAAACATTCGTCAAACAGAAACTCATGCGGAACCTGCAAAAGGATTCCCGCACCGTCACCCGTATTGTTTTCGCAGCCGCAGGCACCGCGATGTTCCATGTTTTCGAGAATAGTAAGCCCGTCAGATATAGTGGCATGTGTTTTATTACCTCTGAAATTGGCAACAAAACCAATACCACATGAATCCCGTTCAAACTCTTCGCGATATAATCCTTTTACTTCACTCATATCTTCATAAACACCTTTTAAGATGTTTTAATTCTAAACTAATGTGTTATTGGAAAATAAATTCCTGTGTCCTGCTTTGTCAAGGTGTTATAAAACAACATTGATAAAACTTGTGCCTCCAAATAAAAAAGTGTTCTTACTGCCTGTGAAACCGTTTGAAAACCGTGTTATTTGTTAGTGGGCATAATGATACGAAATGATGGTGAGTTTATAAAGTGGAAAGGGTGAAAATATTTCTGAGAGGTAAAATGGCTCTGTAAATTATCCCTTACGTAGGTAAATTTGCCTGTGGCAATACATTTTAAACTCTTTCAGGCAAATGGAACCTAAGCAATAAATATAGCACTGTCATGTTGAGAATTCCATCAAGCCCGCTTGATACCTGTTGTTAATGACAAAAGGCTTCTGTGAAAAAATATACAGTTCAAAACACGCATCATTTTTTTAACCACATAGGAACATAGAACACATAGTTAGTTCTTACCTGATTTTATTGGCTCTATGCTCTCTTATGTTCCTATGTGGTTTTTTGTATTTTTTGAGAACTTCATGTATAAGTTTTTTTTCGTTTTATAACATGTCATTGGCAGCTTTGGCTCTGCAAAGCGAGGAATCTTGTATTTTATACAATAAAAAAAGCCCTCCGAAATTTTTCGGAGGGCTTTTTTATTGGGGCTGTGATTGTAAATTACTTCACCACATTAAACTTGCCTTGCTTAAGCACGTTGCCTGTTTTATCAGCAATACGATAGATGTATGTTCCGTTTGAAAACTGCGAAACATTAATACCTGTTTTTTGTCCTTCAAGATTATTTACAGAAACCAATTTGCCACTAATGTCAGAAATTACTACACGGAAGTCATTTGCATTTTCATCGGCAGAAACTGTAATTAAGTCAGTGGTTGGATTAGGATAAACATTGAAGTTTAACTTGTCTGCTACTTCCTGCAAACCGCTTGGAAGGTTTACATAACCAAAAAGAAC
>JBKJJB010000382.1:0-2859 GCA_046598235.1 Chitinophagales bacterium | reverse complement strand
TTTGAACGATACCAGTATCGGCATTATGGTATTTGATATTTTCGGCAGCTACTCAAAAACTATTCCGCTGAAAGGGTTAACCAAATTTCAAGTGCTGCAAGATGAAATTGTTTATTTCAAAGACAATCAGCTTAACTCCTACAATCCGCTTACTCTCGAATTAAAAACACTTCCTCTCCCGGATACTACAGATATTATGTCGGCTGTGTTAGAAAAAAACCGATTAGGGATTCTCAAGAAAGAGAAAGTTGATTTCTACAAGTATTAGCTACACTCTCGTATTCTCAAAAGGAGAATCTCTCTCTGAGCCCACCTCTTAATTTATATTTTAGCGCACTCAAAAATCATACAACCAGATTAAATGTTCAGTCAGTTAGAAAATATAAAAGGAAAGTTTATTGAAGTAGGCAAAATACTTAGTGACCCTGCTACCATGAGCGACATGAAGCGCTTTACTCAACTCAACAAGGAATATCGTGAGTTGGAGAAGGTGGTGAAGTTATATGATGAGTATCGGAATGTGCTTGGCAATATCGAAACGAACAAACAAATTATTTCTACCGAGAGTGATGAAGAGTTTCGCGATTTAGCAAAGAATGATTTAGCACAATTAGAAACGGAGAAAGAAAAAATAGAAGATGGATTAAAGACTCTGTTGGTTCCGAAAGAACTGGAAGATGAACGCGATGTGTTGGTCGAAATTCGTGCTGGCACGGGAGGTGATGAGGCAAGTATTTTTGTCGGAGATCTTTTTCGAATGTACACTCGTTATTGCGAAACGCTTGGATGGAAAGTTGCTATGGCAAGCGCGAGTGATGGTAGTGCGGGAGGCTACAAAGAAGTGGTGTTGGAAATAACCGGAGAAAATGTTTACGGAAAAATGAAGTTTGAAAGTGGTGTGCATCGCGTTCAACGAATTCCCGAAACAGAAGCGAAAGGACGTGTGCATACTTCGGCTGTAACAGTTGCGGTGTTACCCGAAGCAGATGAAGTAGAGGTGTATATCAATCCTGCGGATATTCGACTCGATGTGTTTCGCGCATCGGGTGCAGGTGGTCAGCACGTAAACAGAACGGAGAGTGCGGTACGGTTAACACACATTCCTACCAACACTGTTGTGGAATGTCAGCAGGAACGTTCACAACATAAGAACCGCGAACATGCCATGAAAATGTTGAAGACGAAAATTTATGAATCTGCTGTTCGCAAACATGAAGATGAAATTGCTGCGCGCAGAAAAACATTGGTTAGTACCGGTGATCGCTCTGCTAAAATTCGCACCTACAATTATCCGCAGGGACGTATCACGGACCATCGAATCAACATATCTGTTTACAATCTTGACGCATTTATGAATGGTGAAATAGGCGAGATGATTGACGCTCTTGCTGTTGCCGAACAAACCGAAAAGCTGAAAGAAGGCGGTGTGAATTTTTAATTCAGCCGCTCGCTTATTGATATTTCGATTATACCAAAATTTGTGTTGGGATATTTTTCGGGCTTACATTATCTTCTTTCTCCTTTTCTTATACATTAGCGGAATAGCTGATTTCAAAATTTAATCCAAAGCCTGTGTTCATCACAGAATACCTGAAAACGGTTTACAATGCAGTCACTTCACTTCTGAAAGGAATGAGGATGACGGGCTACTACTTCTTCAATCATAAAGAAATAATCACTCAACAATATCCTGATGTAAAACAGGTTTTGCCCGAGCGTTTTCGCGGAGAGGTGGTGATGACGCACGATGAAAAGAATGAGCACCGCTGCACCGGCTGCACAGCTTGTGAGCTGGCTTGCCCGAATGCGACAATCAAGATTGTGACGAAGATGGAACTGCAGCCCGATGGCAAAAAGAAAAAGGCGCTCGACACTTTTGTTTATCACCTCGAACTTTGCACCATGTGTAATTTATGCATTGTGGCTTGTCCGACTGATGCCATTAAAATGGCGCAGAGTTTTGAGCATAGTGTGTTCGACAGAAATCAATTGACGAAAAAATTGAACGCACCGGGAAGTAAACTGATGGAAGGAGTAGAATAATGCCCCCAAACCCCCGAAGGGGGCTTAAAGGCAAATACAAAAAACAAAATGGTACTTCTACAAATAAGCGAAACTCTAAAAGCCCCCTTCGGGGGTTTGGGGGCAGTTGTGTTTTATTCATTAGCTACATTGATACTCGTGAGCGGATTGCTAGCTGTTACCTCGCGACAAATATTCCGCTCTGCGATTTATTTGTTGTTCAGTATGATGGGAGTGGCGGCTTTGTATTTCTGGTTGCAGTTTGAATTTATTGCTGCAGTGCAAATTGTGGTTTACGTGGGGGGCATTGTCGTGCTGATTATCTTTTCCATTTTTCTCACGCATCGTGTGGGAAGTGATTTACCCGAGCCGACTTACAAGCGAAGTTTGTTTGCGGGTCTCGCGAGTTTGTTCGCCTTCCTTTTGTTCTGGAGTGTTATTAAGCGAAATGAATTTTACGGTGACCAACCGATGGGCGAGTTAAGTGTGCGCAGAATTGGTGAAGAAATGTTGAACTATAATCAAGGTGGTTTTGTGCTGCCGTTTGAAGTGGTTTCGATTTTGTTGTTGGCTGCTATGGTTGGTTGTATTGTAATTGCAATGAAAACTGAAAAAACATAGTTTGAAGTTTGGAGTTTCTAGTTTATAGTTGAAAATGCAACTAACTCGAAACTCGAAACCGGAAACTTTAAACTGATAAAAATGCAAATTGGATTAAGTCAAGTGCTCTTTCTTTCTACCGCGCTCTTTTTCATTGGCGTATATGGTTTCCTTACGCGCAGAAATATGATTACGATGTTGATGGCGGTGGAACTGATGCTGAATGCAGTAAACATC
>JBKJJB010000194.1:0-16994 GCA_046598235.1 Chitinophagales bacterium | reverse complement strand
CTGCGAAATGACCTACGTGAAACATCCTCCGGTTTCTATCTTTTTTTACTGCCACGTGGAACCTGATTACGGGGGCGAATCTCCCATTTGTAATTTCCGTAAAGTGTATGCCGAACTGAATCCGAAAATACGCGAAGAGTTTGATAGGAAGGGAGTAATTACGGTGCGCAATTATTCGGGTTTAGAAAGCAAAGGTTTTAGAATGTTTGAGTTGAAAAAGTGGAACGAAATATTCAACACCACCGACAAAGCCGAAGTAGAAAAACAATGCCGCGAACAGGAAATTGAATTTGAATGGATGGATGGCGGCAACCTTCGCCTGCTGCACCGCACACCCGCAGCTATTACTCATCCGGTTACGAAAGAAAAAACATGGTTTAATCACCTGCAGGTTTTTCATCCGCACGGGGCCGATGTGGAGTACAGTTACATACATGCGCATCAGCACCGCGCCAAAACTTTCTTCTGGAAAAACGTTTTGGCCGTAATGGTCAAAATAAAAGGGCTCACCACCGCGCCTATTGACCAAAGCATGAACATGTTGTTTGGTGACGGCACACCCATACCCGATAGTTATGTGGAGCAAGTGCAGGAAGTGATTTGGAAAAACATTGTCATTCTTCCCTGGAAGAAAAATGATGTAATTGCGCTTGATAATTTCAGCACCTCGCACGGTAGATTACCTTACGAAGGTAAGAGAGAGATTTTAGTGAGCTGGAGCACATAACTACTCAGTAGCGATTATTGATTCTCCGTCAATTGTTATATCGCCAACTTTTGCTTTTACTGTTACATCATGCGGAAGTATCACTGTCACCTGGCTGCCTAATTTTATTAAACCTATTACTTCGCCTTGTTTTACTTTTTGTTCAGGAGTAACGTAGTCTTCAATTCTTCTTGCTAAAAAACCCGCAATCTGAACTACCTTATATTTTTTACCCGAAGCTGATTCAAACAACATTTCGTTGTGTTCGTTTTCGAAGCGGGTTCCGTATTCATTGCTCATTACTACGGCATTATTAAAATCTCCTTTGGTATATCTTTCCGAAAGGAGTTTTCCGGCTTGCGGGGCCCGCTGAAAATGCACGTTGGCAGGATCCATTTGAATAGAAATCATGGTTCCGGCAGTATCCACATCTTCTGTCCACACGTTAATAACCCCGAACTCACCTTTATTAACCAGCAGGTTTTCTGCGGTCCATCTTGTTACAGAAACCACCACCCCGTTTGCGGGGCTAACGTAAACCGCAGGATTGTTTGGAATGTTTCGGTCCGGCTGCCTTAAAAACCAAACCCGGTAATAAACCACACAGGCAATACATACTGCAGCCAAAAAATAAAAGGTCCATTGAATTATTCTCATACAGCAAAACTAAACGAAGCGGCCACAACGCAGTAAAATTTAAGGAAATCTTCTTTTTT
The DNA here is from genome assembly GCA_046598235.1 of Chitinophagales bacterium. Lineage (GTDB taxonomy): Bacteria > Bacteroidota > Bacteroidia > Chitinophagales > LD1 > Bog-950. Next base: position 15,572 of record JBKJJB010000194.1, on the reverse strand, counting down.
GTTCTTGTTCACAACCAACAGCCTTTTATTATAATAAGTAATTTTTTATAAAATATAAACCACGATTATTAACGGTGTGAATTGGTAGAGAAAGTTTAGGGCAGGAAACTTGGAAGTAACGTTTTGTAAAACAGATAAACAGCAATTCACATCCCTTGTTACCCTCAAAGCATTGCTCGGCCTCAAAACTCTTCGCTTATACACAAGCTGTGGATAGCGATGTTGACATCCCAAACAGCATAACTTTCCGCTAACATCCTGTTGATAGTGGTGTTGATTAACCTCGAGTTGTCCAAACAAAAATTTCTAAAAACCATCACGTCTTTTACATCCATATATCCAAATAAACTTTCAGGTGAGTTACTAACTGTTTTTGGGGCTAATAAACGAACCGATTGTGGAAAAGGAAATTAGGAGCCATTTTCCAAATAACAAATGTCCTAATGCCCCAATAACTATCTATACAACTTCATTTCATCAATGTATTTCCAAACGGGTTCAGGAAGGAAATACTGCATTGAGAGGCCTTTTTTGAGATTTTCGCGGATGAAAGTGGCTGAAATGTCGAGAAAGGGGAAATCTAAAAACCGGATGTTTTTGTTTTGAGGAAAAGGATTTTTTTCTGCGCCTCTTCTATTATACACGTAAAGAGGATATTTCAAAATCAATTCATAATTCTTCCACTTATGAATCGTCACCAGATTATCGCTCCCCATAATTAAAGCGAATTCATGCTGCGGATATTTTTCTTTCAGATGAACGAGCGTGTCAATCGTATAACTCGGCTTTGGCAATTTAAACTCAATGTTGGATGCTTTTAAGTTTTTGTTGTCTTCAATAGCGAGGTTGATAAGATGCAGTCGGTCATATTCACGAAGCAGTGTATCTTTTTCTTTCAGCGGGTTTTGTGGACTCACCACTAACCACACTTTATCCAGGTCGGTTGTTTCACAAACATAATTGGCAATAATCAGGTGGCCATTGTGAATGGGATTAAACGAGCCGAAGAAGAGACCGATTTTCATAGCACCTATTTAGAACCCCGAAAATCTTTTTTAGAAATCCAGTTTCGCCTGATGGCAAAACCAACTAAAATAGTTCCCAGTATGCCCATACCGGCTAAAACTTCATAGAAACCATAAGGGTCCGTAGAGCGCGGAATAACCGAAAAATTCATTCCATATATACTGGCGATAAAGGTAAGCGGCAGCAACACAAACGAAACGCTGGTGAGTGTTTTCATTACGTTGTTCATTTTATGTGTTTGCAGCGAATAATATAAATCCATGAGCGAGGTTAGCTGGTCGCGTAGGAAATCAAGTTCTTCCACATTGCGGGTCATGTGGTCCTGCAAATCGCGGAGGTAGTATTTGTTATCGGCATCAAAGTATTCAATCTCGTTGCGGATTAAATTGGTGATAAGTTCACGCACCGGCATAATATTCTTGCGCATGTAAAGAACATCTCCTTTAAGCTGCTGCATCGTCACCAATTGCGAGTCGTGGGGGTTACGGAAAATTTCATGATCTAATTCTTCTACCTTCTCTTCCACGCTTTCTATCACAGAAAAATACTGGTCAATAATTGTATCCAGTATGGTATAGAGAAGATAGTCCTCTCCCTTTTTACGAATGTTGCCGGTGTTATTAAGAAGCTTATCACCAATCTGTTTAAATACGCCAAATTCTGCTTCACGAAAAGTAAGCAACACATTATCGCGAAGAACCAGGCTTACCTGCTGGTCTTCCACCTCGCCATTTACCAAAGAAAACATACGCAGCACCACGTATAGAGAATCATTGTAATCTTCAATTTTTGCTCTTTGATTCGGATTCAGAATATCCTCTACTACCAACGGATGCAGATTAAAAAATTCTGCCGCCTGCTTCAGTGTTTCTTTATCTTCTATGCCAAGAATATTTATCCAGTTTACGTGGCTGTCCAGGTCTTTTGCTGCGCAACTTTTGAGTGAAATGTTTTCTTCATATACGCACTCGTCTATGTTATAATGATAAAACTGAATGATTGATTTATTGGTAGCTGCCACGTTTGTAAAGATTGAATGCAAAATAATAAAACAAGTGAGCGGTTCACTACATTCGCCCGCGATGGAGAAAATTACCAGCGTTCAGAACCAGAAAATAAAAAACCTGAAGAAGCTTGAAAAAGCCGGAGAACGCAGAGAACAAAATTTATTTTTGATTGAGGGATTACGGGAAATGGTGCTAGCTCACCGGGCGGGATATGAAATCAAGGAGCTTTTTGTTTGTGAAGAAATTTTAAAAGATTCAAAGGAATATCCTTTCTCTGAATTGTCAATTGTCAATTGTCAATTGTCAATTTCTAAAGCTGTTTACGACTCGCTCGCCTACCGCGAAACCACAGAAGGTGTAATAGCCACAGCGCATCCGAAGAAACATGCACTAGAAAATCTTCAGCTAAAAAAAAATCCTTTAGTGTTGGTGATTGAAGCCGTAGAAAAACCCGGCAACCTTGGTGCCATGCTGCGCACATGCGATGCTGCAGGAGTTGACGCTGTAATTATTTGCGATGCAAAAACTGATTTGTACAATGCCAATGTAATTCGCTCAAGCATCGGAACTATTTTTACAAATCAGATAGCGGTTTGTGAAACTGGAGAGGCAATTGACTTTTTGAAAAATAATAATGTTAGGACTTTTGCAGCAGAGCTTGAGGCAACCGAATTGTATTTTCAAAAAAATTTTCGACAGCCTTTGGCTGTAATAGTGGGTACAGAGGCGGCCGGGCTGAGCGATGAATGGATAAGAGCAGCAGATGAGAAAATTAAAATCCCAATGCTCGGAGAAATTGATTCATTAAATGTAAGTGTAAGTGCTGCAGTATTGTTGTTTGAAGCAGTGAGACAGAGAAGTATAAAATGAAACAAAGTAAAACCGATGCTTACGCAGCACTACGAATAGCCCCCTTCCGAAACTTTCAGTTGTCGCGTTTCCTGCTCACGTTTGCCATACAAATGGCAGAAACTATCATTGCATGGAAGGTATATGAAGTAACGCACGACAAACTTGCACTCGGACTTTTGGGTTTAGCCGAAGCACTTCCATTTATCGTTACTTCTTTTTACGGAGGTCATGCGGCCGATACTTTTAACCGGTACAAAATTGCGCGCAGAACTATTCTTGGTATTACACTTTGCTTTGCAGCAATTGGAATAATAATGAGCGGAGATGCCACTTTTTTTAAACTCTATGGCGCGTTGCCTATATATTTTATCATTGGCATAAGCGGCATTATCAGGGGATTTATGGCACCGGCATATCAAAGCATTTTTCCTCAACTTGTTCCACGGGAACTTTACTCGAATGCTGCCACTTGGGGCAGCAACACCTGGCAAACAGCAGCAGTGGTGGGTCCTGCATTAGGTGGTATTGTTTATGGGTTTACCAATATTGAAGTTTCATTTTCAATGGCTGTAATACTCATGCTTATTTCATTTTTTGTTTTTCTACGAGTGCCTATAAAAGAAACACCCCCAAAAGAGAAAACCGAAACACTTTACGAATCGCTAACTGCGGGTTTGCGATTTGTTTTCAACAGACAAATAATGCTCTCCGCCATTTCGCTCGATTTGTTCGCGGTGTTATTTGGCGGAGCGGTTGCGTTGCTTCCGGTTTTTGCACATGATATTTTACATGTGGGTCCTGAAGGTTTAGGAATTTTACGTGCATCGCCTTTTCTAGGTAGCGTAATAATGGGTGTTTTTCTTGCTTACAATCCGCCCATGCACAATGCCGGAAAAAATCTGCTGATTGCGGTTACCGGTTTTGGATTAGCCACTATCGGTTTCGCTCTTTCAGAAAGTTTTATGCTTTCGTTTGCTATGTTGTTTCTAACGGGGGCTTGCGACAATGTAAGTGTAGTTATCCGGCAAACAATTTTACAAACCCTTACCCCCGATAACATGCGCGGCAGAGTAAGTGCTGTGAATCAGATTTTTATTTCTTCTTCAAACGAGATTGGCGCTTTTGAAAGCGGCCTTGCAGCCAAGCTGATGGGAACTGTTCCGTCTGTAATTTTCGGAGGAGCTATGACATTGGTGGTAGTAGCTACTACTTATGTATTTGCTCCGCAAATGAGGAAGCTGAAAATGTAAAAAAGCCCCGCGCATCCAACAACGCAGGGCTTACATGGCAACAACAAAAATTTAGAACAAAGCAGGTTGTGCAACGAGCTTACGTTTCTGCAATTCATTCTGCATTTTTTTCATCAGGTCGGGCATTTTTAAATTGTAGAAAAACGAAGAACTGTAAATAGTGTTCAGTTCATCGTTGTTGAGCGATTGCAGATAATCGCCCACTGTTTTCTTGGGTCCGTTGATGAGGTTGTATTTTAAATGACTCATGGCAGTTTGTTTTTTGTTCAATAATTTTTTTAGAAAGAATTTTTTCGGGCAGAAGGAAAAGGAATTACCTCCTCTATAAAAAGCAAGCCACGGTTTTCATAGGGTTTCAGCTCACCGTTTTCGCCTTCGTAATACGGAACATCCAGACGGATGTTATGTGCTTCGAAAGAAAGAGTGGTACCGAATAAGTCAATCAAATTAAGCGAAGCGGGCGCTTGATGTGGCAGCACAAACAGATTTTCAATTCGCCACAGTAACTCAACACCATAGTGGCTATTGCTCAATAGCAACCGGAAATCTTTTCGGGTAATAATATATTGGGTTTCAAAAAATTCTTCGCGCTCTTGTAAAAAGCCGAAAAGAGAAATTTCATCTTTTGAAAAAAATACAATTTCGTTTACAAAAATTTCGCGTTTGGTAAGTAGAGTGATATTGGATGTTGTCATAGCAATTTGTTTTTGATGAAACAAAAGTGCGCTACCACTGCGCAAGGTATTTGCGCAGTAAAAAAATAAGATCAACTTGCTCAAAATTTCTGTTCTATGCCTTTAAACCGAGATGCCTACACCCGCTACCGTGCCATTGATTACCGCCTGCGCAAAAAACCGTATCCGCACCTTGAAGAGTTGATTGATTACATAAAAGAGAAGATTGATAAACCGGTTTCGAAACGAACCGTGCAGTTGGATTTACAGGAAATGCGCTATAGCCAGGCGCTTAATTTTAGCGCACCTATTCTATATGATAAAATAGAAAAAACCTATCGGTACAGCGATGAAAATTATTCAATCAATAACCTGCCGGTAAGTGCTGATGAGTTGCATGGGCTTGATTTTGCTATCAGTATTCTCGATCAGTTTAAGCATTTGCCTGCCATTAAAGAATTTGAAGACGCGATAAAACGAATTGCCTCTACTGTAAAACTGAATAAAGAAGCGCGTGGCGAAAGTGACCACATTCAGTTAGACAAACCATTCATTATAAAAGGAATTGAGTTTGTGGAGCCAATATTGAAAGCAATTTCAGAAAGAAGAGTATTAAAATTTACTTACCAAAAGCACGGCAGTGACACTACTTCGCAGAATTTGCTGGAGCCTTATTTAATTAAGGAAGCGAAAAATTTTTGGTATGTAATAGGCAAGCGGATTAATAAAAGCGAAAACAAAATCCTCACGTTTGCCCTCGACCGTATTATTGATTTGCAGTTAACCAACGAAACTTTCTATGAAGAGGAGATGGACAAAAAGAATTTTTTTAAAAATGTAGTAGGTGTTACCATCGGTGAAGGCAAGCCCGAGAAAGTGGTACTGTCGTTTTCACCCATTCAGGGAAAGTATGTAAAAACGATTCCCATCCATCAATCACAGCAGATTCTGAAAGAGACAAAAAATGAATTGCGTGTTTCGCTGGATGTGGTTATCAATCACGAACTGAAAATGCAATTACTCAGTTATGGAGAAAATGTAAAAGTGTTGGAGCCGAAAATACTATCGGGAGAAATAAAAGCGGCTGCAAAAAAAATGGTGGAGTTATATTCCTAAAATTTCCTTTTCCTTTTCAGGACTCATTCCCGCCTTTGGAACCGACCAGCCAATGCTATCGTGGTATTTGATGGTATCGGCAATGGTTGTAGAAAAACCAACAGGCGAAACCGAAAAATCGGTTAACCATTTTGTGCCTTCAATATTCAAATTTAACGGAACAAAAAGTGGAAAAACGGAAGAATGAATTTTGTTCTTTTCGACCAGCGCTTCGGAGGCTTCTTTAAACTCAATTTTACGCTGAAGCAAAGCAGCGGCAGTCGTTGCCACATCAAGCAGCGAAGTATTGGTTTGTGAAATGGTATTGTAGATGGTTTGGTGTTGTTTTACATCAATAGCATTTAATATTCCGGATACTAAATCATCTATGTAAGTCAGACATAGATTAAAATCTTTCGGCATTAGCATTTGATCAAAAAATTTTGCGTGATAAAGCCAATAGTAAAAACGCTCTGTCCAATCATATCTGCCATATATAAAACTCGGGCGAAGAATTATTTTATCTAACCAATCTTGTTGCAGCAGAATACGCTCCATTTCAGCTTTCTTTTCGCCATACGCATCTGGCAGTTTTGAAGTTTTTTGCACCTCGCTGCACGAATGAATTTCATCTGCTTCGATAACAGTACGCCCCGCAAAATTTTCTAAATCGTAAACAGAAATAGTGGACATGAAAATGTAGCGATTTACTTTTCCTTTTAACGAAGTCAAGAGTTTTTCAAATGAAACAGGATAATATCCGCTAAAATCAATTACGCAATCCCAATGCTGGTTACCTATTTGAAGTATATCATCCGATTCGCGATTGCCATGAATTTGTTTTACACCTGAAAATAAATTTGCGTTTGACTTGCCGCGATTAAAAAGTGTGATTTCGTATTCGGGAATGGCAATTAACTTCTCTACCAATGCTCTGCCCACAAACATAGTGCCGCCAAGAACAAGAATTTTTTTCATCTGAAAACTATAGGGGTTTTACCGAAATACTAACTTGGCTTAACCGCCCGCTATCAAACCAACACGAAAGAGCGTAAACTTTAAATTCATATTCGCAGTAACCCGAGTTGTAACTAATAGCTGGTTTACCAAGCAAATGCTTTACATCACCCGAACTCATTCCAAATTTTAAATTTTTCGGAAGCTTGCCCTTATAGGTTCCGTAAACCGCGCTGCTTTTATATAAATGAATTTCATTCAATATGTTTTTCTGTAAAATTAGTTCCAGTCCGTCTTGAGAAATATAATGCGACTCATTTGCCATTTCGCATTTATAATCTGCCTTTAAATTTTTCACCTCTACACTGCTCGCGTTTTTTCCAAGAAAATAGGTCAGGGTTTCGCCTTCAAAATGTGTTTCCGATTGTGCAGGTGTGTCCAGGACACAAAATAGAACTGTCACAAAAATCCCGAGGCGGATAAATTTTGCACCCATAATTTTTTGAATTAAGGTTTAAAGATAAGCGTGTTGACCTTATAAAATAATTTTTGCGCCATACACCTAAAGTTCTAAAATCTATTATATTTAAAAGACAAAAATGAGAGCATTATGAAAAAGAACAAACCTATTGCCGGATATCACATATTGATGATACTATCTGCCGTTGACGGAAAATTTTTCGGCAAAGAGGATTTAGTAATTGAAAAATGGTTGGAAAAAGAAATGCCGCTTCATGTAAACCTAGATAAGGAAATTGAAGTACTAAGCGCACTTAAGAAGGATGATTATATGATTCACTTTCAAAAGTGCATGGCAGATTTTTATGAGGATACCACCGATAAGGAACGCATTGAACTTTTAGATTATGCCATTAAGCTAACCAAAGCAGTAAAGCCCATTACTCCCGAGGAGAATGTTTTTATAGATGAGCTTTTCAATGAATGGACGGAAACTTCAATATAGAGAATAATGAATCTATCGGATGCTATTGGTTTTGCGGGGGTTGCTATTTTATTGATTGCCTTCCTTCTTAACCTTCTCAAGGTTCTTGACTACAACAATCGCCTCTACATTTCGCTGAATATTATTGGTGCAGCATTAGCCTGCGCAGCTTCGGTAATGATTAACTACTTGCCGTTTATTATTTTGGAAGGAACCTGGACGGTGGTTTCAATAATAGCACTTCTAAATAGTTTTAGAAAGAAGAGAGATGCGTAGAAGCAAGAAGCTTAGGCACAGCTTGGGCGAATCAAATCAGAAACTTTCCGTTCTCATAAATCTTCACTCCATCAGCAATTATCTGTCCTCCGTTTTTCATATCCGTAATCATATCCCAATGAACAGTTGATTCATTTTTTCCTCCGCATTGTTTGTAGCTCTGTCCAACAGCCATATGTATGCTGCCGCCAATTTTTTCATCGAACAAAATATTGCGCGAAGTGCGCTGAATGTTGAAGTTGGTGCCTACTGCTACTTCGCCCCATTTGCGCGCGCCTTCAATGGCAAATACCTTATCAAGAATTTCTTTTCCCTCCTCTGCGTCCCAAGAAATTATTTCACCGTCTTTTACTTCGAGTGAAACGCCTACTACATCTTTGCCGAGATAAATGGTGGGATAGCTGAAATAAATTTTTCCGTTTACGCTGTCTTCAACAGGCGCAGAAAACACTTCACCGCTTGGCATATTGGCTCGTCCATCGCTGTTTATCCAGGTACGCCCTTTCACCGAAAACGATACATCAATGTTGGGTCCCTTGTACTGAACTTTGTCAACCTTGTTTAAATAATCTACATATACCTGTTGTGTTTTGCGAACTTCCAGCCACTTTGCCACCGGGTCTTCATCAAAAAGATAGCACGATTGAAAAACAAATTTTTCATACTCATCTAAAGTCATCTGTGCATCATCGGCACCTGCCTGCGTGGGATACTGACACAAACATCTGCGCATAGAGCCATTGCCAATACGCTCAAAATAAATTTTGTTTGTCTCCTGTTGCGCCTGCTGATGAATTTTGAATTTCGCAACATTGGCAGGTTCGCTTTTGTCATCACCCTTTTCGAAAGGCGCGCGAATGTTCAAATAGCAATCAAAATTTTCCATCACATATTTCTTCATCGGGTTTACCCAACTTAGTTGATGCTCTTTTCCGAATTGAAGTGCGAGTTCATTCACTCCATGCAATTCAATATTCATCACAGGAATTCCTCCGGCTATGTAAATTTCCTTTGCCACTTCGCGCAACAACGGCTCTGCGAGGTAGGTAGAGTTGATATACACCTTATCATTCTTATTTACAGCAAGACAATAGTTCACTAACAGTTTTGCATACTTTTCCCAAACCGGGTTCGACATAGAGTTTGTTTTTTAGCGGAGCGAAAATAGATAGACATGAAACAATACCAAACAGATAAAACCGAATCCTCGCGCTCGCGAAACTTAAGATGGACGTTTAATTTCTGGCCCTGCATCTGGTGTACTGGAGGAAAGGTTGAATTTATTGCGGGCGATTTTAAAGAACTGCACGTAAGTTTAAAACTGAATATCCGTACTCGCAATCGTGTAGGAACAGTTTACGGAGGAAGCATCTATTCGTCTGTTGATCCATACTTCATGCTTTTGTTTATGGAAGTGTTGGGCAAAGATTACATAGTATGGGACAAGGGCGCATCCATGAAATTTGTCCGACCCATAACCGATAACGTAAAATGTCGATTTTTAATTGATGATGATTTAGTGAACGAAGTAAAAAATCATGTAGCTGTTTTGGGAGAATATAGTTTCGATTTGCCATTGAAATATGAAGATGAAGAGGGAAAGGTATATGCTACTTTTTCAAAATCGGTTTATGTAGCAACGAAAGAGTTTTATAAGAAAAAGCTGGCTGATAAGGAGAAGAAAAATTTATCTTAGCCGCACAACAACCCACCGGCAATGAAAACCCGACTGCTTCAACTTTTCAATATCCGCAGAGAGGAGTCGCAGTTAGTCATTAATCTATTTTGGCTGCAATTTTTTCAGGGAGTGGGAGTAGCCATCTTCAACTCGGTAGTTATTGCCCTTTTCATTAAGCATTTTGATGTGTTGGGGCTTCCCAAAGTTTACCTCTTCTCAGCCTTGCTCCTGTGGATAGTTGGTTATGTATACAGCAAAGTTGAACACGCGCTTTCTATAAAGAAATTAGTGCCGCTCATTATTCTGTTTGTTGCATTCAGCATTCTTGTATTTAGTTTTAAATACTCATCCACCGATTCTTCCTGGTTTCTTTTCATAATGCTTAGCTGGTATTATGTAATTTATTTGCTTACCAATCTCGAGTTTTGGGGGCTTGCTGCATTACAGTTTGATATTCGTCAAAGCAAACGATTGTTTGGAATGATTGGCGCAGGCGATATTCCCGCCAAGCTGATTGGTTATTCGGCCGTGCCGCTATTGGTTAAAATTTTTTCTGCCGAAAATACAATTGCACTTTCCGCAGTTTCCATTCTTGTTTCACTCGTTTTTTATTTCCGTCTTAAGAATACGGGAAAGATGGATATGCAGGTATCTCACGGTCATGCTCATTCGCATAATCATGCTACTGAAAGTTTGCGCGATATTGTAAGAAGTTTTTTTGGCAATCGCATGATTGCTTTTGTGGCACTACTCTCGTTTATTGTAATGACCTGTGTAACCATTATAAGCTTTTCGTTTTATGCCGAAATAAAACACGAAATGCAGAGCGATGCCGATCTATACAGTTTTATTTCTATGTTTTTTGTAGGAGGTAGAATACTTGCCATTTTTATTCGCCTTATCCTTACCGGACGCTTGGCGAATATTCTTGGAACAAAGGGCTCGCTGTTGGTTAGTCCGGCAATTCTGCTTCTATTTCTTATCAGTTTTATTGTGCTATCATTTTTTACGATGAGCAACCATGCGGTGATTTATTTTTTTGGTTTAATGTTCATCATCACCGAAGTTTTAAAAACATCGTTACAAGACCCCGTGTTTCTTTCTCTCATGCAGCCGCTTTCTTCAAACCTACGATTAAAAGGGCATACGATTGTGAAAGGGGTGATGGATCCATTTGCCCTTGCATTTAGCGGAATCATGCTTTATACGTTAGTAAAACTTTCGGGCAGAATAGATTTGTATCTGCTCTGCTACTTACTTTTTGTATTGCTCATTGTGTGGGTGGTAATGATTTTTTTGGTTGACAGGGAGTATATGAAAACGCTAGTTACGGCACTTAACAGAAGATATTCGATAGGTCAGGAAATTGATTTATCGGATGAGAAAACGAAAGCCGTTTTACTTGATAAAATTTCGGCAGGCGAAAGTGGAGAAGCAATTTACATTTTGCATTTAATAGAAAAACAATATTCTGAAGAACAACAAGCATTGGTAATCAAAGCACTTAACCACCCAAAACAGGAAGTGAGAATGGAGGCGATTAAGTTGGCAGAGCGAAAAAAAATTACGGCAATTCTTCCACAAATTGAAAAAATTATCGCGCAACGGACAGATATCGAAATACTGCCAGAAGCAGTGAAAGCAAAATGTATGTTGCAACCAGAGGAGTTAGAAAACTTTGATGTATTTGTGGAAGATAAAGATCATCGGCTGATGAAATCAGCTATTACCGGGTTAATGACCAGTGGGGGAATAAGTGCGGTGGTAATAGCCGGGCAAAAATTGCTTCAACTTATTGCCTCAGTTAATGTAGATGAACGCAGAATGGCAGCCGAAATTATTGGCGAGTTGGGTGTGCAATCTTTCTATAAACCGCTGCTTGATTTATTGAAAGATGAAAATGAAAGCGTTGTTAAAGCTGCTATTACAGCCTCGGGAAAAGTAAAGAACGAACGCTTAGTACTTCCACTAATGGAAATGTTTGTTTCTCACAAAAACGAAAAACTTGTTTTAAATGCATTGCATGAGGCAGGAGATGTTTCATTGAATGAAATTGAAAATATGCTGGCGCATAATAAGCTTTCACGTCAGCAACAGTCAAAGCTTATTTTGCTTTGCGGACGAATAGGCAACGACAGCGCAACAAAAATTCTTGACAGATTAGTTTGGGAAACACCGGCTTTGCGAATGGATATTTTTCACGCACTTCATTTGTGTGAATTCAAATCACAACCGCATAACCGAGCACAGCATGTAGAGTTGATGCACCATTATATAAATGGATCGACAAGAATTTTATTTATGATTTATGAGGCGGAAAAAATTCCAACAGCAAAAATTTTGGTAGATGCACTGCACCTAGAACTGGAGGAAATTCGCGACTCAATGCTTCTTCTCTTTTCATTTGTTTATAACAAAGAAAAAATGATGAAAGCTAAAAGCACTTTTAATTTAAAGAAAAGCGAGAGCATAGCTAACGCACTAGAGATAATAGAAATAGAAGTTCCCAAAGAGATTTCATTAAACTTCATAAAAATTTTTGAACCCGGAAATGTAAAGGATAAGTGCATGGCATTAAAAGGATTATTTAAGGAGGAATTGACGTATGAAAAAATAGTTGAAACAATTTTGACTAGTAAGGGACACCATTATCATAGATGGACAAAAGCCGCAGTGCTCCACTCAGTTATTTTTTATGAGGGAAGTAAAAAGCAGCTATGGCTCGAAACCGCCTTAAAGGAAAATGATATATTGCTGAAAGAAACTGCACAAAAAATTTTAGAAGAAACACCTTGGTATGGCAAACATGCAACATCATGATCAACGCTTATTGCTAATTGAAAAGGTACTGCTCCTCAAATCGCTTTCGATTTTTGAAGAGACACCCGAAACAGTATTGGCAGAAGTAGCAGAAATTTTAGAGGAAGAAGAGTTTGAGCCCGGAAAAAATATTTTTCACACCGGAGATATTGCTCAGTGTATGTATGTTATTTTCAAGGGGAGTATAAAAATTCATAGAGGCGAACACACGCTTGCTATATTAAAAGAGAATGATTTTTTTGGCGAGTTATCATTGCTTGATACCGATACTAGGTCGGCAAGCGCAACTACTGATACAGAAACTCTCCTTTTGAAAATAGACCAGGAACCCTTTTACGAATTGATGGAAAACAGAATTGAAGTGGCTAAGGGAATTATAAAAACTTTATGCAGGCGGCTAAAAGCGCAGAACGAGAAATCAGTTCAGCAACAACCGAATCATTCGTAGTCGCCAACTATTTTTTCGATTATTTTAAGATGCTTTTGTTTTTCTGCCTCTCTGTTTTTTTTGCAGAAAGCAGTAAAGTAATGATGGCTTTTAAGAAAATTCATTTGAATTATATTCCATTGCCGCTCACTTTCAACATCTAAAAATATTTTTACTTCTTCGAAAAGTGTCCTTCCTATTTTTTCAAAATTATCCGTACCCAAATATTCAAGGTCGGCATCGGCAATAATTTTTTCTAATTGAGTCTGTGGAGTTTGAGGAATTTTAGTTGCCACTATCATTCCACAAATAATTTCAATTTCCTTATCAGTAAATCCCGACTTTGGAAGTTCTGCTTTTGCCATGTCGCAGGCAACTTCTTCATGATTTCTGTAAACTTTCACAAATCCCGCATCGTGGTAAAGCACGGCAACTTTAAGCAGGAACATTTCCTCATCAGAAATTTTTTCCTCTTTTCCGATTATTTGTGCCGACCGCAATACATCTAATGTATGATGAACGCCATGATAATAAAGCTCTTTGGGTAATTCGCGCTTTAGCCTTCTAATCACAGAGTCTTCTATCTCTTTATAATTCCTCATCATGCAAAAATAGTACGTGAATTATTGTTTACTTAATTGCTTTTTCAACGAAATACATGTCAATTTCTCCTTTATTCTTCGCTTCAATTTTTCCGCGGTAAATGCAGGCGAATCCGTCTTTTACCAATTCATAAGTAGCTCCAGATATATTTATTTTTCCCGCTTCGCTTGATTGTTGCATACGTGCAGCCATGTTTACCGTATCGCCCCAAATGTCATAAGCAAATTTTCTTATACCAATAACCCCAGCCACCAACTGACCCGTATGAATACCTATACGAAACTCAAAAGGAATTTTTCCTTGCGCCAGCCGTTCTCTTCTCAACTTTTCAATTTCATAAATAAAATCAAGTGCCGCTTGCACTACCAGGTGTGGATTAACATCGCTTTTAGTTGGCACACCGCCCGCGCACACATAAGCATCACCGATTGTTTTTATTTTTTCAATGTCGTATTTCTCAATCACTTTATCGAATCGTTCAAAGTAAGCATCCAAGCCCTCAATCAAATCATCGGGCGAAAGCTTTTCGCTGATGGATGTGAAGTCTTTAATATCGGCAAAGAGCACGGTTGCCTTTGAATAATTTCGCGCCTGTGTTTTGCCATGAGCCTTTAACTCGTGCATTACTTCTTCGGGAAGAATATTCAACAACAGCTCATCGCTTCTTCTTTTTTCTTCCTCAATAATTTTGTTTTTGGTTCCGAGTTCTCGGATTGTTTTTTGACGGTAAACAAACAAGGCAGCCACCACCACAAAAAGACTCAGACCTAGCACTGCAGCGATGATATACAAACGGCTTCTTTGGCGTTGCGCCTCTATCTCTATTTCTTGATTTTTTACTACTAATGATTGAAGTTCCTTTTCTTGTCGCAACAATTTCACGCTGTCTTCCTGATGTAGTAACTCTTCACGGATGCGTTTGTTGACCATCTCTGATTCGGTTAGTTGATTTTGAGTTGCAGTCAAAAGACTTTTGGCAGAATCAATCATCACCTGGGTTGCGTCAAGCTCTCGCTTTTTTGCTTCGAGGTCCAACTTGATTTTAAGCATTTGTTGTTTGGATCTCAGCACCTCGTCTCGGCTTACTGCGATTTCAAAATTTTTCTGTTGATTTTCCTGATTAAGCTTTTTTATCTCCTGCTGCGATGACTGATTGTTCCATTCTGTCTGTTGTTGAATGGTCTTTTGCTCCTGAATCATTTGCTCCTTTAACCTGCGCATTTCTTCTAATTGTCTCGCCTTGGAGTCGGTATTTGTTTGAGCAATGGCGGTAATGGCCAACAGCAGAAGACAAGACGACAAGAATATTAGATAGGGTTTTCGCATAGTAGAGATATAATAATGCTGAAATTAAAATTACTTAATACAACTAACCCTGCAAATATGTAGCAGAAAAAATAAACAATTTGTTTTATATGTCACTTTGTTCTGAAGAAGTGATATTCAATTCTTTTCTTTTTTCCACCTTGCCTCCCTTCAATATAAGCATGAATATGTTTTTTGTCTTTGAGCTTATAAACTATCCGTTGTGGGAAGTCGTGTTTCGGATTTTCTGCAACAAACGAATTTTTTGTAAAGGAGGTTATCTCAAACTCTACCTCTTTGCCTTTGTTTTGATTGCGAACGTGGGGTATGTAGTAGAATTTTTCACCACGCGAAACCACGCGAATAGATTCATCAAAAATAATATCTGTTTCATCTTCATCGTGTTCTTCCTGTATAAAATGATAGCCGATACCACCCATCATTGTGTCATTTACCAATTGCCATTTTTCGTGAACATCTTTATCCTTTAGTTTCCAATTGCCTTCTAGCCAAAGAAATTGTTTTACAGAAATGGTTTCGTGCTTTTTGAAAGAAGTTGCAATGATGAAAAGGAGAAAGAGATACTTCATTTAAATTGGTTTAAATTGTTCAAAGCCCTGTTTGCAATTAAAGCAAAATCTTATTGCCCTGCAAAGTGT
>JBKJJB010000439.1:0-5488 GCA_046598235.1 Chitinophagales bacterium | reverse complement strand
GGTCGCAACGGTTATTTTACTTTGATTGATTTGAATGCGCTTGAGATGGTTCCTTCCTTTAAAACCGAACTTTCCCCTGACCCTTATTCTGCGGCTTACCGGTAAAAATTATTTATCGTCATCATCTGTTTCTACTTGCAGAATGTGCAGCAGACGGTGAATGATAGGCGCGAAGAAGACGGCAGTGATACTTAAAAAAGCAACTCCGCTATAAAGCGCATAAAACGAGGAGAAAAGTTTAGCAGCATCAGTGTTCATTTCTGCTACGGGACCCATGCCGGTTAAAATCATACACGCCATGTAGAAACTATCAACCAAGTTTAGCTGACCGAAATAAATGTATCCAAAGGTGCCAATGCCAACGGAAAAGGCAATTAACCCTACAGCAAATATTCCATAGCGTAATAGCCGCATAAAAAAATGCGACAGCGGAGCTACTTTCTGTTTGTGGTGTTCTAATTTCATCTCACTGATTTTCTTAAATGGCATGTTCGCAGTAAAGAAACTTTTTATAAGCTATATTTTCTAATCTTCGCGCTCGCAAAAACACCCATCGCACTTGAATCGCACCTTCTTCTATTATCTCCGTATCATTTTTATATGGGTGCTTTACCTGCCCGTTGTGCTGGCTACTTATGTAATAGTTTGGCTTGACCGTAAGTTGAAGTTTCCTTTGCCTTTTCCACGCAATATTACTGCGCTCACTAAAGCAGAAAAATGGTGCATCGCTGTTTTGAAAAAAAATAATGTGTTGCCTGCTGATGCAGAAGTGAAGGAATACAAAGTAACACCTCTCAATCAAGATTTGATATTCCGCTCCAATGCGGGAGTAATAGAAATAAATTACCATCATGGAGGAGAAAACAAAACACTGAAGTGTTTCGCCAAGTTTTCTCCTACTGTAGGCAGTATCTGGAACCGAACTATTTTTAATCTGCAACTCAATCACATTAAGGAAACTAGCTTCAACCGCTACTTTATAAGTGTTGACAAAAGTATTGCAGCACCCAAAGTATATTATACCGAAATGTCGTTTCTTACAGGTAATCTCTGCCTTATAACCGAACACATGAGCGGCTGTATGGAATATCAGGAAGGCAAAAATGGCACCTTCCCTTCGGAGCATATTACTATGGTGATGGACGGCATGTCAACGCTACATGCACATTATTGGAAGAATGTTTCGCCCCGAATGAAAAAAGTTTTACCAATAGAGGATAGCACTGTATCGCTATTCGATTCAATGGTGGCTTCTTCATGGAGTATACACGCCCGCAATGTGCTGGTAAAAAGCTGGCGCAGAATGAATGTACGCGAAACCATACTGCATGGCGATTCGCGCATCGGCAACATGATGTTTCCTAAAAGTGAAACAGAAGGGCGTTTTGTATTTATTGATTGGCAAGCAGTGCGACAAGGAAAAGGCGTTTACGACTTAGCTTATTTTCTCATTCTTAGTTTAAGCACTCAATTTCGTGTTGAGGTAGAGAATCAATGCCTTGATACCTATTATAATTCCTTAGTAGCGAAAGGAGTTAGTGATTATACTAAGGAAGAACTGGAAGATGATTATCGGTATGCGTGTTTATGTGTGCTGGTATTGCTATCTCTGCCTTTATTAAGCGGTGAAGCAAGTGCCGAAGGAGTAGGAGCCAAAAACTTTGTATGGGGCATGAATGTTTGGCGCGAGAGACTGGAAGCTAAGTTTGCGGAGTTTGATTACATATGGATGGCAGACCGTTATGAAATGACTGAGCATCAAGGGCAAGAAGCGGTGAAAGAAATGTTGAATGTGATAAACCAAAGATTAAAACGGATAGAAGCAGCATCAGCCGCATAAGCAATGAACAATTAGTAGTTCAAACTGCTCTTTGCCGATTCACAATTTTCAGTTTATATTGAGTTCGTTATGGCAACAGTATTAGATAAGTGGAATCCTCCGCATTTAGATAAGCCGCATTATTATGATACGGTTAAGTATGTGTACAAATACATCGAGTTTCATATTTCGGAAGATGAAGCGTATGCTATTTTAAATGCATTTATCAGCAAGTGGGATGAGTCAGCAGGACAAACGATTCATGAAGATGAACTGACTGCACATGTAGTAGAACAACTGCGCGATAATTTTGATGTGGTGCTGCCAAGAAAAAAAATGACAAGAGTAGTGCAACTCATTCTTGGTTATCTGCACGAAACGGGACATTTCTATCAGCAGGAAATAAAATCACATCAATAAAGTTGAGTAAAATAAAAGCGTGGCTCTACGCATTTCGTTTAAGAACACTTCCGCTTGCCTTTTCTTCTATCATTACCGGCAGTGCTATTGCCTATACTGAAAACCGTGTGCAATTTAATTGGCTTGTATTCGCACTTTGCCTTCTTACTACCTTGCTTCTTCAAATACTTTCGAACCTTGCCAATGATTATGGCGATAGCGAGAAAGGGACCGACAACGATGATCGCATTGGTCCTAAACGAGCGGTACAGGCAGGCATGTTGTCGTTTACAGAAATAAAAATTGGGATTGTTGTTGCCGCCATCTTGAGTTTGGTTTGCGGCAGCGTATTGGTAAACGAAGCCACTAAAAATTTAGACCTAAGTAAAACCATATTCTTTTTTGTTCTGGGCTTAACTGCTATTGCCGCAGCCATAAAATATACAGTGGGAAAAAATGCGTACGGTTACATTGGGTTAGGCGATGTATTCGTATTGATTTTTTTCGGATTTGTTGGAGTAGGAGGAAGTTATTACCTGCTTGCCAATACAGTAAATCTTGAGGTTTTGTTTCCGGCATTTTCCATCGGGGCTTTTTCTGCGGCTGTTTTAAATTTGAACAACATGCGCGATTACGACAGCGATGCAAAAGCTGGGAAAATGACATTGGCAGGCAAACTAGGAATAGAACGGGCAAAGAACTACCACACAACTATTATCATTCTCGGTTTTATGGCAACAATTGTTTATGTGTATATGAATCTGACTTCTTCTATTCAATTTTTGTTCATTATTACACTGCTGTTGTTTAAAAAGCATGTAAACATTGTAGAAGATGTGGAAGACCCGAAAGATTTTGACCCACAGTTGAAGCAGCTTGCACTCACTACTTTTATTTTCTCAATCCTGTTTGCTGTTGGAATTGTTGTTGGGGCAGAAGCTTAGCGTTTATCTCTTCTGTATTAATTCATCCAACAACTCAATTTGTCTTTTCTGAATTTCAAATAAATTCTTCATGTTAAGCTGAAGATTTTTTATTTCCATTTCGGCTTTCAGATTGATGAGATAATCGTTTTGCGCGCGTTGGCGATCTCTTTCTTCTTTGCGATTTTGGCTCATCATAATGATAGGTGCTTGTATGGCAGCAATGCATGACAAAATCAGATTGAGCAGAATAAACGGATACGGGTCAAATGGTTTTTGAATTAGAATAAGAGCATTGAGAATAATCCAACCGGTGAGCAAAGAGAAAAAAGTAATGATAAATGCCCAACTTCCTCCAAAGGTTGCCACTTTATCCGATAATTTTTCTCCAAAGGTCATTTCCTTTTCCTGTCCTTCCATCAACACATGCGTAAGCAGTTCATCGTCATTAATGTTCTCTACAAAGAAATTATTGATTTTACCAATGTCGTTTTCGGTAGAATGAATTAAATCGTGGAGTTGATCTTTTCTGGATTTTCCCATACGGTTTTTTTATAAATCAGCTTTAGAAAAGTTAAGCGGCAAAATATCTTTCACTGATTTTACCGAATAAATTTCACCTGATTCGCCCATCATAATAATTTCAATATTTGAGTTGAAGCGCGTTTCGTATTCCAGAATCCGCTGACGACAAACACCGCAGGGAGCAACCGGATGATTAACCATTTGCTTTCCACTTTTTACTGTGATAGCAATTTTATTTACCGAAACATCGGGATATAAAGCAGATGCTGCGCTCAATGCTGTTCCTTCGGCACAAATACCAACAGGGAATGCAGCATTCTCCTGATTGGTGCCAGTAATAATTTTTCCATTCGCAAGAAGAACAGTAGCAGCTACTTTAAAATTTGAGTAGGGTGAATAGGAATCTTTTAAGGCATCTTTTGCTTTAGCAAGAAGTGACGCATCCTCTTCGTTCAGTTCTTTTATGTTATCAAAAACACGTAGCGTAAATTTTAGTTCGCGTTCTTCCATATCAATTATTAACGAGGAAATTTGAAAACATCTTTTAGACCCTTCTCCGCTTCTTTTTTTGCTTTATCGGCTGCATCTTTTGCTGCTTTGCCAGCTGCATCTTTTGCTTTCTGCTCTAATGCTTGCTTCTGTTTTTGCAATTCTTCCTCTGCTCTCTTCTTTAATTCTTCGGTTTGTTTCTTCACTTCTTCTTCCGCTTTCTTCTTTAAATCTTCAGCGGCATTCTTCGCCATATCTTTCATGGAAGAACCGCCTCCCGATAAAATTTTAGACAACTTTACTTTGGGCTTAGAGGTAGTGCCAGTTACATTTAAAACAAAACTTACTACATCAGGCATAGAACCTCCAAGACCCGGAATTTTAGAAAGCGCACTCTGCGCCATTGCAGTAGCAGCACCAAGGTCTTTAGTAGGCACGTCCATCCGCATGTCGTAATCAATCGTTTGGTCGAAACCGTTAGAGCCTTTAACATTCATATTGTATCCATTACCAAATTTCAAATCAGTAGGATCTACATTCACTCTTCCGTCTTTAAACTTTAAAACTGTCCACGCATTTTTCAATTCAAGATTTTGCAGTGCAGGAACTTTTATCACTTCGGTAATTTTAGTAAGTATCGGCAAGCCGACAATCTTAGCATAAGGAATTTCAACTTTACCATCACCTACTAACGATTTGTAATCAACACTCATATCGGGGTTTAGTTTTCCTTCTCCTTTTAAATCGGAAGAGAAATTTCCTTGAATGTATTTGATAACAGGTGCCATCTTCTCCGACATTTCTACACCCTTGTATGTTTTCTGAATATCAAAGTTCTTGATGTCGTAAGTGAAAGTTACATCGGGATGATTAAGCGCTTTTGTATTGTACTTAGCCGAGATGTTAGCAGTGCCGCCAAAAACATTTGCAAACAGGTCATTGAGGTTAATAGCTTCATCCTTTACAATAATCTGTCCTTTTACATTCTCCAAAACTATTTTCTCGTATAACAACTTTCCTATTTGCGAGTTGGCGGTAAAATCAATATGTGCAGGAACTTTAAAGTATTCGGTTTTTGAAGTGTCAACAGTCTTTGCAGTAGAAGCAGTTTTGTCTTTTTGCAGCCATTCATTGGCATCAAATTGAGCGGAGCGAAGATTAAGTGATCCGGTTAAATCGCCTTTGCCAAAAGCATACGCCATGAAATTATCAAGCGTGCCGGTTGCATTAAAATCACTTTTACCAATAGAAGATGAAAAACTATTGAGGGTGACATTTTGCGGATTGAAAGTCATTTGCATATCTGACACGCGAACGGGCATTGGAATTTCTT
>JBKJJB010000371.1:0-8855 GCA_046598235.1 Chitinophagales bacterium | reverse complement strand
AAATAATCTATGGCAGGGAAACCTTTTGCACGGATATTATTAGCACTATTTAAATCATAAGTACCGGTAGATATGTTGGTATTGATTTGCACAGTGTCCGTTACAAAGGCGTTAAGGTTTCGTATTTCCACCGAAGCACTAAAGCTATATGCTTCTACTTTCATGTAAGCCGTATAGGCTAAAAGAAAAGATACTTTCAGCGAATCTAAAGCAACAGCAGAAGGATTGCCAGTAAAAACATTCTTCTGCTGTTTTAATGCTGTAGCAGCAATGCTGAACTGCTGATGTGCCGGTAGAATAATATTGTTGCCCAAGTTAGTAAGCATTGCTGTACGGTCGAACTTATCACCCCCATCTTTGGGTTTGCAACCATTCAACAAAAACAACAAAACGGCTATAACACCTATAGATTTCAGCATTCTCATTAATGTAATTTTTACAATTGATCTTTAACTGACCCGAAACCATAAACGGTACTCAACAAATCTTTAGCTGCCTGCAAATCGGTGGTGTTAGCGGTCCAAAGATTAGTGCCGAAATAACCCAGTAGGGTTGCTATTTGTGCATCGGTAACTTTTTTGGTTGGGTTGTATTTAAGTGATTTTACTAAGAAGTAACCTTCAGAAAGTGTATGACTGCGAACAGCATTATCGCCAATGTTCGCCAATGCTTCGTTAATGTAGTGAACGGCTGTTGCCGCTAGTCCAAGTTCCACATTATCGCGAATAATGGCAATTTGTTCAGTAACCGTTTCGTTATCATCATTATCAATTGCAGCACGTCCTTTCAAAAAAGCATTCATCACTGCAGTACCGTTGCCCAAAAGCGCATTTCTGTCGTTTCCATATTCACCTAGGTGTAACAGACCGATAGTATTAGTTGGATAATCAACCGGTACTCCATAGTAACCAAATGCTTCATCCCAATGGTGCTGACGGTCGGCAATTGCTACCTGCGCACCAACCTGATCTTCGCTTAAATAAACTGCGGTAATCTGATAATAAATTAAAGCACCCTGTAGATGTTTTTCTACCCCCTCTTTTAAGTCGAATCCATTTGCGTCCAGCAAATAAGATTTTGTTCCGTTGGTTACAATACCCGAAGTTCCGTTAGAGCCTGTGCCTCCTGTCTGACTGGCGATGGCTGCATTGTCAATCCAAGTTTCTACTGTTGCCTGGTCAGCTAAAAAGGTTTTGTTCTTCAACTGCTTGCCTGAAGTATCAAGCGCAGCGTTACTGAATGGGCTGCCGGTATTGCTATACATATTTTTAAGTTGCGCGGCATCCAGTACAGCACCAGTGTTTCCGGTTTTTACCACATCTACCAAGGCATCTATCATACTAAGCCGAATGGTTTGTCCACTGTAGTTAACATTGCTGAAATTATAAGTGGTAGGAATGGGGTAATTTTTTTTGGGTTCTTTACAAGATTGAAAAGCAAGAATAAAGGCAAGTGCTAAAAGAGTAAGTGTAAGCTTTTTCATTGTGTGGTTTGCTGTTGTTTAGATTGCTTCTAAATAATAATTCGACCGCAAAACTATTAGCGGAATGCAATTATCCAAACTTATTTAGACAAAATCTAAATGATTTTTGTCATGTCCTTTTGAATACAATTCAGCAATTCGAAATACAATTTTAGATTTGTCTAAAATTTATTCAAGGTGTTTCTAAAAAATACTATTCTTTCTTCTCTCTTTTTACTTGTTCATTTAGCTTATGCCCAGCAAGTAACGGTAAAAGGAAACGTAAAGGATGCTGTAAGCGGTGACGGAATTGCCTTTGCTAATGTTCAGATAATAGGAACAGCTACCGGAACAACTACTGACGAAACGGGAAGTTTTGTTTTAAATGCTTTATCCACTTCTTCTATTAAAGTTTCTGCTCTGGGTTATAGAACAGATACGGTTCAATTGAAAGAAGGAAAAGCGTTTTACACGCTTACTCTAAAATCTGCCGAAAATAATTTGAACGAAGTGGTGATTTCCGGAACCATGCAGGAAACTTCAAAATCAGAATCTCCAATTCCTGTAGAAGTTTATTCGGCAAAATTGTTTCGCAAAAATCCTTCGCCCAACATTTTTGAGGCAATGAATATGATAAACGGTGTGCAGCCACAGTTGAATTGTAACGTTTGTAACACCGGTGATATTCATATCAACGGTATGGAAGGTCCATATACCATGATTTTGATTGACGGTATGCCGGTTGTTTCTTCGCTGGCTACGGTTTATGGTTTAATGGGAATTCCGCAGAGTATGGTCAAGCGGATTGAAGTAGTGAAGGGACCTGCTTCTACTCTTTACGGCAGCGAAGCTGTTGCCGGTTTGGTGAATGTAATTACTAATTCGCCCGAGAACTCGCCTAAATTGAAGATTGAACAAACAGTTACCAGTGCCGGTGAATTTAATACCGATGTAGCTGCTGCATTTAAAATGAAAAATGCGCAAACATTGATTGGTGTAAACTATTTCAACTTCCTTTTTAAATGGGATTTGAACCACGATAATTTTACCGATGTTACTTTACAGAATCGTGTTTCGGTTTTTAATAAATGGAATTTTACACGCAAAAGTGCCAAGCAGTTTACCTTGGCGGCACGCTACATATATGAGAACCGCTATGGTGGCGAAATGCAGTGGAACAAAAATTTTAGAGGCAGCGACAGTATTTATGGTGAAAGTATTTACACGCATCGCATTGAGCTAATTGGCGTTTATCAATTGCCAACGCGAAAGGAAAATTTCTTTGTTGACTATTCTTACAACTACCATTTTCAAGATAGCTACTACGGAACAATTAAATATTTAGCCAAGCAGCATGTGCTGTTTACGCAACTGCGATGGAACAAAACTATTGGCAGATTTTCTTTGTTGGTGGGCATTCCTTTCCGGTTTGTTTATTATGATGATAACACACCGGCAACCGCTGAAACGAACTCTGCTAAAACTAAACCTGCGCTTACTTTTCTTCCGGGAATATTTTTCCAAACAGAATGGAAGGCGCATGAAAAATTCACCGTGCTAGGAGGATTGCGTTATGAATACCATAACGAACACGGAAGTATTTTTTCTCCGCGATTAGCTTTTAAAATTGCGCCACATAAAGACCACACCATTCGATTAAGCGCAGGAAATGGATTTAGAGTAGTGAATTTATTTACCGAAGACCATGCCGCATTAACCGGTGCGCGTGAAGTAGTAGTTGCCGAAAAATTGAATCCTGAACAATCGTGGAATGGCAACATCAATTACAGCACTATTGTTCAACACAAAAAAGGTTTTGTTGGTATTGATATAAGTGGTTTTTACACTCACTTCACCAATAAAATTATTGCCGATTTTCTTACCGACCCGAATAAAATTATTTACGATAACCTGAAAGGTTATGCGGTGTCTGCCGGTGTTTCGGGCAATCTGGATTTTAATTTTACAAATGGTTTAAAGATTTTGCTTGGCGGAACTTATATGCAGGTTTATCAGGTTGAAAATGGAATTAAAACACCACAACTTCATGCACCAAAGTTTTCTGCCACGTATGCAGTTAGTTATACTTTTAATAAAATAGGATTGAGTTTTGATTATACCGGTAAAATAAACTCGCCTATGTATTTACCGGTGGTGCCAAATGATTTTCGTGCGGCTACTTCACCTTGGTTTTGTATTATGAATTTGCAAGCCACTAAGAAATTCAAACAGGGTATTGAAATTTTTGCCGGAGCAAAAAACCTGTTGAACTTTATTCCCAAGGACCCTATACTTCGCCCGTTCGATCCATTTAATAAAGAAGTAGCGCAGAACAATCCGAACGGTTATATCTTTGACCCAAGTTATAATTACGCACCTATACAGGGGGTGAAGGGTTATGTAGGATTGAGATATACACTCCAATAATTTTTGACTTGTATAAAAAAAACATCCCGCCCTTTTGGAGCGGGATGGTCACCTATGGTGATAACCATGGCAACATCCAACATCTTTATGTCAGGCAGCGTAGTCGAAGCCTGATGTTTACGGGGACAAACCTATTGGCAAATTCAATAATTTCCTAATTTATGCCTGTCCTTAAAATTAGATTTAACTAAGTTTTTCTTGAAGGCGATTTCGGGAATAAAAACAGGGCTTTTTGTATTAAAAAGCCCTGTTTTTGCCTTCGCCTTTGCCTTTTAAGTCCCCTTTTACTTCATCCCGCCTGAGCGGGAAGGGGATTTAGGGGTTTATTTCTTATCGTCTTTTACCTCTTCGTACTGAACATCCTGTACATTTTCCCCTTCAGGGGTAGTAGCTTCTGCTCCGCCTTCAGCATTTGGTTGTGCATTTTGCTGAGTAGCCGCATAAATATCCTGCGAAGCAGCTTGCCAAACCGTATTTAAGGTTTCAGCAGCTTTGTCCATAGCTTCTGTATTTCCCGATTCTTTCGCAGTTTTTAATTCTGCCAAAGCAGTTTCAATAGCTGTTTTCTTATCAGCAGGTATTTTATCGCCTACTTCTTTCAGTTGTTTCTCAGTTTGGAAGATGAGCGAGTCAATCATGTTAGCTTTCTCTGCCTCCTCACGTGCCTTCTTATCAGCATCTTCGTTTGCCTTCGCCTCATTCTTCATCTTTTCAATCTCTTCTTTCGAAAGACCGCTGTTTGCTTCAATACGTATGCTTTGCTCTTTACCGGTTCCTTTATCTTTAGCGTGAACATGCACTATACCGTTGCTGTCAATATCAAAAGTTACTTCAATTTGAGGTGTGCCTCTCATAGCTGGCGGAATACCATCTAAGTGAAAACGACCAATAGTTCTGTTATCTTTTGCCATGGCTCTTTCACCTTGCAATACATGGATTTCAACCGAAGGTTGATTGTCTTGTGCGGTAGTAAACACCTGTGATTTTTTTGTTGGAATAGTTGTGTTCGACTCAATTAATTTAGTCATCACATTTCCCATTGTTTCTAAACCAAGTGAAAGAGGAGTTACATCAACAAGAACGATATTATCTTTTACATCGCCACTTAAAATTCCTCCCTGAATAGCTGCACCTACTGCTACCACTTCATCGGGGTTAACTCCTTTAGAAGGTTTCTTTCCGAAAAATTTCTCTACTACTTCCTGAATTTTAGGAATACGAGTAGAGCCTCCTACTAAAATTACATCATGAATATCAGAAGCGGTGTAACCGGCATCCTTCAACGCCTGAGCACAAGGTTTCAATGTTCTTTCTACCAACGCATCGGTCAATTGCTCAAATTTTGCACGGGTAAGTTTGCGAACTAAGTGCTTTGGCACTCCGTCAACTGCTGTTATATAAGGAAGATTGATTTCAGTTTCCTGCGAAGCAGATAACTCAATTTTAGCTTTTTCAGCAGCTTCTTTCAAACGTTGAAGAGCCATTGGGTCTTTACGCAAGTCAACTCTTTCTTCCGTTTGAAATTCGTTCGCTAACCATTGAATAATTTCATAATCAAAATCATCGCCACCCAAGTGCGTATCGCCATTGGTTGACTTTACTTCAAACACACCATCACCCATCTCGAGGATAGAAACATCGAAGGTTCCACCACCTAAGTCATATACTGCCACCTTCATATCTCTGCCTTGCTTATCTAAACCATAGGCAAGAGCAGCAGCAGTAGGCTCATTGATAATTCTTCTCACCGTTAATCCTGCAATTTCTCCTGCTTCTTTAGTTGCTTGACGTTGTGCATCATTAAAATAAGCCGGAACTGTAATAACCGCTTCGGTAACTGTTTGTCCCAAGTAATCTTCTGCCGTCTTCTTCATTTTTTGAAGAATGACTGCCGAAAGTTCCTGTGCGGTGTAAAGACGACCGTCAATATCTACACGAACGGTATTGTTATCGCCTTTTACTACTTTGTATGGCACACGGGGAATTTCTTTTCCAGCTTCGTTGAAATTAATACCCATAAAGCGCTTGATAGATGAAATGGTTTTAGTTGGGTTGGTGATTGCCTGACGTTTTGCAGGGTCTCCTACCTTACGCTCACCGTTGGTAAGAAATGCAACGATACTCGGTGTAGTTCTTCTTCCTTCATCGTTTTGAATAACCACCGGGTCGCTGCCTTCCATTACTGCCACACAACTGTTGGTGGTTCCTAAGTCAATTCCTATTATTTTTCCCATTATTATAGTTTTTAAGTTTCTCCGAGTAAGTCAATCATTATGCCGATGGGAAAAGGGATAGATAAACATGACATTTTGAAACATTTTGAAGAAATGCCTCTGCTTTTGACCGAATAAGGAACGGCAATTTGTCAGTTACAGATGAGCCCGTTGCGGTTTTTGAACCTAAGCCCACTTGAAAGCGGACCACAGGCAAGGGAATCTAAGCCTCTATCGGAAAGAAGAACACTGTCAACTTGCTTATAATAGCGGCTAGACAAAAGCCCTTGACCGCCTTCAATATTAGTGTAAGGTGGAAGAGCTTCGTTGGATGCTAAACCGCCTTGGGCTGCTTGAGAGTTTAGGTAAGTAGTGAGCTCACTGCCTCCGGCAGCAACTATCACCTGAATTCCCTTTTGTTCATTAAATTCTCTATAGATGGAATTACTATGTTCCAAATGGCTGGAGAGATAGCCGATTACGTTGGTAGCCGACAGTTCTCCCACAATGTTATTAGAAGAATAATCAGCCATGTAAGATTTAAGCAATAGAATTTCGGCAAAGGTATCTTTGAGCAGAGCGTTATCTGACTGGTTATATTCTCTGTAGTAAAACCTTATCTTCAAATCGTAAATGCCTGCATTTTCAGCGGGAACAAAAACAATTTTAGCGGGCGAATTATTTTGAAGAGGAAGTTTAGCCGCTTTAGAGGGAGTATTGATTTGAAAGTCTTTTACAAAAGGAATTCCTTCTACGTTATTTACCTTCTGTGTTTTAAAAATATAGCTGTTGCTGTTGTTGGTTACTTTCAGTGCATATCTCTTATTCGGGTCTATGGTTCCGTTGAAAGTATAAAGTATGTTGGAGTCGCTGGCAAATATTCCCGATTCTTTAGGAAGACCAATGTCGTTTCCGTTTACTCTTGAAAGTGTAAAGATTGCACCGCTTTGATTTCCATTTAAAGTTGAATACGGAATCAATTGCACTGTTAATACATCGGGATAATAAATAGAATCGGAAATGCCTGCCGCCACGTTGGCATTGCCATCAATCAAATATCCTTTTTGTATGCGAATGTAGTGGGTGGTTTCTTTCCAGTTGAGTAAGCCGTAAACTACAGGAACTTCTTTGTAGTTGGCAGTAATGTCAAAGTCTTGCTTGCAGCCACTAATAAAAACCAAAGCGAGTAGTAAGCAGCGAGAGGCAAATGGTAAATGCAAAAGGCGTTTCATGGGGTGGCAAAAGTATTAGAAATCTTCTTTCACGCACAAATATTTTGCGGTTCGAAACCGAATGTAGACTTTCGTATATCTAAAACAGAAACATGTCGGTTCATAAAGAGATTAAACGCATTACTACCCATACTCTTCAGGAGTTTAAAGAAAAGGGAGTAAAAATTTCGATGCTTACCGCTTACGATTTTTCGATGGCGCGCATTATTGACAGCGCGGGTATTGATATTATTCTGGTGGGCGATTCGGCTTCGAATGTAATGGCGGGGCATGAAACTACTTTGCCCATTACGCTCGACCAAATGGTTTATCATGCTTCGAGTGTGGTGCGTGGGGTTACCAGAGCATTAGTGGTGGTTGATTTGCCTTTTGGATATTACCAGGGTAATTCGCGCATGGCGCTCGACTCTGCTATACGTGTAATGAAAGAAGCCGGTGCCCATGCCGTAAAATTAGAAGGCGGAGCAGAAGTAAAAGAATCTATCGAGCGGATTCTTACTGCGGGTATTCCGGTGATGGGGCATTTGGGTCTTACGCCTCAATCTATTTACAAATTCGGAACGTATACCGTGCGCGCTAAGGAAGAAGTAGAAGCTAAAAAACTAATGGAAGATGCGATGGTGCTGGAGAAAGCCGGCTGCTTTGGCATTGTGTTGGAAAAAATTCCTGCGGCACTGGCAGAGAAGGTAGCAAAGAAAGTTCGCATACCGGTAATAGGTATTGGCGCAGGCGGAGGAGTGGACGGGCAGGTGTTAGTAAGCCACGATATGCTGGGTATTACAAAAGAATTTAAACCCCGCTTTCTGCGCAGGTATCTTAACCTTTATGATGAAATTGAAAATGCTGTAAAGCAATATGTAGATGATGTAAAGTCGAAGAACTTTCCGAATAAGGAGGAGCAGTATTAAACCCCTACTAGAAAGGGAATGAATTTTTTTGTTTGAGGGTTGGGTTGTTTAAGCGCAGAGTGCCGAAGCGGACACTCTCCGGATGGAGAGCTTCTAATATCATTTGCAGTGCTTCTTCAAGGTTTTGTTCGGTTTGCTTTTTAGTAGCACCCTGAGTGTTTACTCCCGGTATTTCCTCAATCCAGGCAATGTAACCTTCCTTTACTTTTTTATAAACTGCGGTTATGTTCATTTTCATTTTGCTATTTTTTACCAAAGATAATTTAAACAAAGCCAATACAAAAACCCCGCCTTTTTAGGGCGGGGTTTTTGTATTACGGCTATTTAAGCGCAGAGTGCCGAGGCGGACACTCTGCGGATGGAGAATATTGATTTATTTAAGCATGAAATTTACAATGGCAAGAACCGACCCGACTATGGCAAGAAACTGAATTAATCCCACCACATAAATAGAACGCATTATCTCTGATTTAGCATTTGCAACATCTTCTTTAGTGGCGAGATATTGTTTGGCTTCTTCAAATTTTTTATCAACCCTCTTTTCCAGTATATGAACAAACGCCCCCGCCTCTTTGTCACCAATTTTTGTTTTGAGCATTTCGTATAATTCTAT
>JBKJJB010000250.1:0-6113 GCA_046598235.1 Chitinophagales bacterium | reverse complement strand
GAAGGGCATACGCTATCGTTGCTGTTGTTCGATACCAATACTCCGGGTTTTTCGGCAAATCCGATTCACAATAAATTGGGAATGCATTCTTCTGATACAGGGCAATTGTTTTTTGAGAATTGCATTGTTCCGAAAAGTGCCTTGCTTGGTGAAAAAGATTTTGGCTTCTATTATATCATGAGCAATTTTCAGGAAGAGCGATTGATTGCAGCGGTGTCGGGCGCAGCTTCGGCAGCCCATGCCACACTAAAAGCAAAACGTTACATGCAGGAGCGCGAAGCGTTCGGAAGACCGATTGCTAAGTTCCAGGTGCTGCGCCATAAAATTGCAAAGATGGCTGTTACTGCCGAAGCTTGTAAGTCTATCGCCTATCGCGCAGTGGCAGAGTATATTGAACAGGGCCCCGCTGCCTACAAAATTGTTTCCATGGCAAAAGCGTTTTGTTGCGAAGAATCCTTTAATGTAGTTAATGAGTGTTTGCAAATTCACGGGGGATGGGGTTATATGGAAGATTACGGCATTGCACGTTCTTTCCGCGATATTCGTTTAATGACCATGGGCGCTGGCACTACCGAAATTATGTATGAAATTATCAGCAAGATTGAGATGGATGAAGTGAGACACGAGAAGCAGATGATTAAAGCGAGAGTATAGTCTTTAAATATCCAACAGCATCCAATAAACCCTTCTCTTATGAAGGGTTTATTTTTTTAATCTGATTAAGCCGGGAGGCAGTTCAATCAATCCTTCTTTGTATAACATGCCTACTGCTTTCTTAAAGTTCTTTTTGCTAATGCCAAGCACAGCATGAACTTCTTCGGGAGGAGAAACATCGCTGAGCTTTAAAAATCCTTTGTGTTCTTTCAGTTTTTCGAGCAGCACATCGCGAACATCTTTGGCAGCAGCAATTCCCTGTTTCTGCAATGCCACATCTATCTTGCCGTCTTCGCGAACCTTTTTAATAAACCCTTTTATTCTCGTTCCCTTTTCAATCTTCTGAAAAATTTCGTTCTTGAATAGAATGCCCCAGTGCTTTTGATTGATAATAACCCGAATGCCTACTTCGTTTTCGTAAGTAATGAGCAAGTCCACTTCTTCATTCTGCTTTACAGTTACTTCGCGGTTCTTAATGAACTTGTTGAGGTTGGTAGTGGCAGCAATTCTTTTTGAAGCGAAATCAAAATAGACGTAAACAAGATAGTGTCTTCCCACTTCTACACGCTCTGCCTGTTCGCGGAAGGGCAGAAACAAATCTTTATCCAAACCCCAATCTAAAAAAGCACCAATATTGGTTAGTTCTTTC
The DNA here is from genome assembly GCA_046598235.1 of Chitinophagales bacterium. Classification (GTDB taxonomy): domain Bacteria; phylum Bacteroidota; class Bacteroidia; order Chitinophagales; family LD1; genus Bog-950. The sequence continues at coordinate 4,810 of JBKJJB010000250.1, read as the reverse complement.
ACCAACAGGTAATTTGCTTCGCCAACAATTGCCAGCGGAGTTTGAGTGGTAGCCACCGGTCTGTCTTCCGAATCTTTATAAACGAAAACTTTCAGTTCACCGCCTTCTTTCATTTCAGGGGTGATGAATTTATTAGGAAGCAGAACTTCTTCCAGCATTTCATCTCCGGCTTTTTCTGAAAGATAGAAGCCGTTTTCTGTGCGTCTGGAAATGAGGAGCGTGTTGTATTTACCGAATTGCAGCATGATGCGGCAAAGAAACATTTATTTCAGTGAAAGCAGGTACTCTTTCGACTTGGGACCGAGATGAAAGAGTAAATCAATAATGCTGAGATTGGCTATAAAGACGTTTTTATTTTCAAATATCTGGTAGTAGCGCGGCATGTGCAGTTGTTCTTCGGTGCTTTTTACCGAGCGCAAATCAAGAGTGCCGCTGGGGTTCTTTTCATATTCCGAAGTGAAGGTGAATTCCTTATTTACTTTGAGAAGCGGCAGCAAAGTGTTGAGCAGTTCTAGGTTAAATTCGAAAAGAAAGGGATTCGGCTTTTTGTAAAGCGGCTCCAGCCGATCGGCATAGTAGCCGAAGTAGGGCGTACTGCCATAAGCCGAAAGAATACTTTTCCAATGCTTGTTGTGCCAATAGTAAAAGTTTGAAATTTCAACTTCTTTATAAAACTGTTGATGGTCTCTGCCGCCAATAACTGGTATGCTGAGAATTTGAATGCCGTTAGCCCCACTGATAATGCAGCGGTTGCGGAAGGAAGACTTTACAAACTTTTCTTCGCGCTCTATGATAACCTTGTCGTGCTTCAGGAAGTTGCTGAACCACCAAAGGTTGGGCAGATAAGAAAGACAGAGGGTTACGGATTTCATGATATTGAATGGCGCAAGGTAAGAGGAGAAAGGGGAAAGAAAAAAGTGAGAATTGAGGAATGGAGAATACGGATTAAAACAGTCAGTTAAGGGTAGTGATTTGGTATTGGTGGTGTGATTTAAGGGCAAAGCATCACGGGAAGACTCAGAAACATAAATTAATTTGTTCCAAGGGTAACCCTGAATATTTTAAGTACCGCTTTCTACATTCTTAAATGGTATTTAATCTTCTAAGTATCCCATTTTACCCTATAGGTTGACATTCAATACATTTTTTGTGTAAAAATTGGTATTTTGAATAAGCCGGATGCCTATAATGTTCAAACTTTGCAGCCCTTCAATACCCGTATTTCTCCAGCGAGAAGTATTCTAAAAAGTGTGTTGCCTATCAAGAAGGAATACGAGCCGGATACAAGCACCGCAATTTCTTTTTATTTTCGGCTCCCTGTTTTATGATTTCAAAATCTACCATACAAAAGATAAATGACGAAGCCCGCGTAGAAGATGTGGTGGGCGAGTTTGTAACGTTGAAGAAACGCGGGGCGAATCTCTTAGGGCTTTGTCCGTTTCATAACGAAAAAACTCCTTCGTTCAATGTAAACCCTGCGCGAAACATTTACAAATGTTTTGGCTGCGGCAAGGTAGGAGGTCCGCTTCAATTTCTAATAGACTATCAGCAGCTCACTTACCCGAATGCACTTCGGTATCTCGCAAAGAAATACAACATAGAAATTGAGGAAGAGAAAATAAGTGATGAAGACAAGCAAAAAGAGCTTGAGCAGCACAACTTAGTTGAGAGTATTCATATCGCTAATTCAGCCGCACAGAAATTTTTTACCGATTATATGCTGCATAACGAAAGCGGCAAAATCGGCTTGGCGTATTTCAAAGAGCGTGGATTTTTGAATCATACTATTGAAAAATTCCAACTCGGATTTGCTCACGATGCTTATGATGTTTTTACAAAGCATGCTTTGAAAGAAGGGTTTCAGTTAGATGTTCTTAAAAAAGCGGGGCTTACATCTCCGAAAGAAAACAGCACGATAGATTTTTTCCGCAACCGTGTGATGTTTCCTATTCATAATATGACCGGCAAGGTGGTGGGTTTTGGCGGACGGATAATGGTGAAGGACGAAAAAGCTCCGAAATATGTCAATACACCGGAAAGTGAAGTTTACCTGAAAAGCAAACTTCTTTATGGTGCATACTTCGCTAAGAATGAAATACGGAAGAAGGATGAATGTTTGATGGTAGAAGGTTATACCGATGTGGTTTCGCTTCACCAGGCAGGAATTGAAAATGCAGTGGCTTCTTCAGGAACTTCACTTACACAAGACCAGATTCGTCTGATTAAAAGAATCACTCCGAACATTACTATGCTTTATGATGGCGATGCTGCAGGAATTAAGGCAGCACTTCGCGGAACTGATTTGATTCTGGAAGAAGGAATGAATGTACGCATAGTTATTCTGCCTGATGCAGAAGATCCCGACTCGTATGTGAAAAAAGTGGGCGCTGATGCCTTTGCGCAATTCATTCAGCAGAATAAAAAAGATTTGATTTCATTCAAGACTTCATTGTTTGCCGATGAAGCAAAGAAAGACCCCATAAAGAAAGCCCAACTCATTCGCGATGTAATTGATTCCATTGCAAAAATTCCTGATACAATTCAGCGCTCGGTCTATGTGAAGGAGAGCAGTCAACAATTTGATATGAGTGAACAAATACTCATTACTGAAGTAAACAAACTGCGAAGGAAAAAAGCAAAGGAGCAACAGGATATTGAACAAAGGGGTGAGCAACAAAAACAAGTTGACACCAATGAAGAGCAACTAAGTCAAGCGATTCATAAAGAACAATTTAATGAAGCTTCATCAAGCCTTGAAGTAGTGGAGAAAGACATTATCCGCATTTTAATTGAATTCGGAAACTGGAAATTAGATACCGAAGAGGAAGCAAATACAGTAACTGCGTATGTACTGGATGATTTGGAAGGAATTGAAATTGAAACTCCTAAATACAAATCTGTTTATGCGTTAGTAAAGCGGGAGTTTATGCAAGGCAATGTGAATGATGAAAAATTTTTCACCACGAATGCGGATGAGCAAATTACTTCGCTTGCTATTGAAATACTTTCTCAGCCCTATTCGCTCAGTGATAACTGGTGGCATAAGTATAAGATTGTGGTGCCGGATAGAAAATCTGTTTTTATTAAGGATATTCAATCGGCTTGTGTGCGCCTAAAACAGTTCAGGAATATTGTTGAATTGAAGAAAATTGAAAAGTTGCTAAAGGAAATAAAAGATGAAGTTGAATTGGTGCGCCTAATGAAACTGCATAAACTTTTGATTGAACAGAAGAAAGAATTTGCCCATACAGTAGGCAATGTAATTTACCGGCCGACTACATAGGTCAGTACATGGTCTTCAAAGAATTCGTATTGCATATTGAGATTTTTCATTTCAACATTATTTGCAATGATTGAAGTGTGTAATTCCCCTTTCAGTTTTAATTCAAATGACTCAACTAATAATTGAGAAGTAAAGTCAATTCCGCCATCGCCATATAACTTGAACAGTGCTTCCTTCGCACTCCAGTATAAAATCAACTTTTCAATTTTTTCATCCTCCTTTATATAATTGATTTCCTCTTCTCTCAAAAACTTGTGAGCAATGCGTTCCACTTTCGGATTTACCATTTCTAAATCAACTCCCACTTTTGATTGCTTACTAAACATAACAGCAGCAAATACAGGAGTATGCGAAAGCGAAATATGATACGGAGAGTTTTTTAAAGAAGGCTTTCCCATTTCGTCTTTAATCATGGAAACGCTTTCGCCTAACAATTCATTTAGCAAATAGCGGGTAGCATACCATTGCAATCGTTTGCTCTCGTTCTTAATATCGGGATGCGCATGAAACTTAGATTCGAAAAAAGAAATCTCTTCTTCAATTCGCCAAAGGGCAATTTCGAAATCGGGTGAGGAGACTTTTTTATAAAGAGGCATTAGCCCTCCAGATTGATACTAAATGTAAAAGTGCGCGAATACATCCGCTCGATAGTACGCGAATAAATCAGCCCGGGAGTTGGTGCATGAATGTTGATTACCCCGTGGCTCATTTTAAACTCAGGCGACAGTATAAAATACGGAAAGTAAATCATCACTCCTATTCCATATTCAGCGGCTATGTCATGTTTTTGCAATTTTACAACATCTTCGGCTTTACGTGCTTTTACATTCGAAGCCAAATCGTAATCATAACGCACACCGCCAATTACATAAATTCTGAAATCTTTAATGGGTTGTGATTTGAAACGAAGCAGCAAGGGAAAATCAAGATAAATAGAAGAAATGCTTTTCTTAACAATGTTGTTATCTAAATCTTCGTATTCAATATTTTTATCAGAGAAAGAAAGAGTAGGAATAAATCGCAAATCGAAATACTTATGAAATTGATAATTACAAATAATACCCAAGTTAAACCCCGGACCTACTTTGGGTCTGAAATAACGGATAGAATCGTTCTCAGGTCGCACAGGTGAATGAATAATCTTATGGTCTCCTACATTTACACCAAGTGCAATTCCGAAATAAATATCTTTTCTACTCAACTCATGCACATTGAATTGCGCTTTACTGGCAAAAGCTAAAATCAAAAAGAAAAATGCTATCAGTATTTTTTTCATTGCTCCTTGTAAACTACTGTTGTTAACTGATTTACTTCTCCATTGTATAAAAAGCACAAGCACCAAAAGTCAACGGCTGCCACTTCACATTTCGAAAGCCAATATTCTCCAAAATTCTGACGAACTCCAAACCTTGCGGAAATGCCCGTACGCTTTCGGGCAAATAATCATACGCTCTTGCATCTTTTGAAAACAGTCTGCCCACCAAAGGAACAATTTTTCCGAAGTATAAACTGAAAACCGAACGGATT
>JBKJJB010000170.1:0-9785 GCA_046598235.1 Chitinophagales bacterium | reverse complement strand
GTTTATTTCGCTGGCTTTCCCTTTGCTGCCATTACTTAAATATTTCAGCCAATTTGATTTCACTTCCTTCAAAACAGTTTGCGGAATAACAACCACAAAGGAATGTTGCGTATCCATACTTACCGGAGCAGGAGATACATTAACTACAATAGGATTTTGAGAAACAGCACGAATTGAAAAGGTAACAAGAGCAAGAAATAATATTTGTTTGATGATTTTCATTTAAAATTTTTAAGTGAATAATTCAGTGTTTGCAAAACGGAAACCCAAAAGATTTCCGTTTTTTTAGTTATTAATTTAAAGAGATCTTGCGTTCGTAACCCTGAGCTTTGTGAATAGCTAAGGCAAAGCCTGTTTCATAAACTTTGTTTCAGTCAATCAAAATACTGAAACCTTTTGTAACCCAAAGCATTGAACAAATCTATCTGCAATCGTAACCCAACCCTTCCTGAACATCAATGGCGAATCCGTATGCGGTATTGTTATCGTAATCCTTTTCGCAAATTCTAACTTCCGATCCACCGGATTTGGTACATACCTGGCATTTGCTGCACGAAGAGAAACTCATCAGAAATACTACCGCGATGGCAGCGGCAAAAAATACTTTTTTCATGTTGTTGAAGTTTAATAGTTAATTGAAAGAGAGAATTAATAAATGATTCGGTAAAAAATTATTACAGCGCGCTTCTTCCGCTAATAACCCGAAGTAATATTGCGATTAAAGCAATCACCAGTAACACGTGAATAATACCACCGGTATGAAAAGCAAAGAATCCAACTGCCCAGCCAATAATTAAAATGACTGCGATTAAGTAGAGTAAATTTCCCATAATGTTTTTGTTTTATTCCTTGCCGAAGCAGGGAGGGTTAATAAAATTTGATGGCACAAAGATGCTTCACTCATCCACAACAAAGTTACACAATTTCGGTTATGTGTTACATAATTCACACATGAAACCCTAAGTAACCTATGCATCGGTTAAAGTGCCCCCACTCCTACATTCATAGTTGTTCCTGTAGTAACCACTGCGCCTGTAATTGTAACAGGCAATTGAGGAAGAGCAGGAGTAATTGTAATATCATAAGTGCCAGCGGGCAATCCTGCAATAAGAAACTCACCGTTTAAGTTTGTTATAGAGCTATACAAAACACTGTTATGTGTTGCAGTTACAGTTGCAATTATGCCAATTGGTGTGATACTTCCTCTCAGTGCACCTGTTATAGCTGCATCAATAGTTCTGATAACCGGTTTCAACTGATAGGTTCCGTTGCCTTGCAATACAATAGATTGATTCGCATCAAAGTCAAGCAGAATGCTGTAAGAAACTCCCGGTTGGAATTCTTCGTGTATCTGCAATTTCAATCCCGATTGCTCTGCACTTGGTGTACTAAGCGGGTAAAGAACGCTATCCACCATCACTGAGTTATTCGGTCCCAGTATCAATCTAATTTGCGAAACTGTTCCTGCACTTAAATCGCCTGTTGCAATAAGAGTATCTAAGCCGTTCGAGAAATCAAGAAGGTTATAAATACCTGCTGTTGTGTTTAGCATCACTGCACTTCCACCGCTGCCTGTTACTTCTACTCCCTGTATATCTACCAGTACGGCATTAAAATTTCCGGGGGCATCTGTCATTCGAACCGAGAGATGCGCGGGGTCTTTTCCCTTTTTACAGGAAGGCAGAAGCAAGCCAAGCAAGCCGATACATATTACATACATTGCGCTTTTCATCATTGCGTTTTTGTTTTTTATTGAGTTCATGTTTATACAGTTTTACGCGATTAGTTATGCCGGTAATTTTACCGAAGTTTTTACTCCCGCTATTTGGCGCAGGTGTTCAGCAAAGTTCGATAGCAGCATTCGCTTTTTAATTTGAATGATATCCATTCCGCTTTCGTCTTCAATGATTATGTTTCTGTAAAAAATGCTTTTTACTTTTGAATACGTCTTCATAACTATTGTTTTAGTCCCGCTAACTGCGGAAGCATAAAGGTGGTTAGTTTAAAGGTGCAAGCGTTATACAATTCATAAGAAGAATTACATCATTCACAGATAGGTAAGTGAATATGAAAGGGAGATACGAATTCTCCTATTTCATCAATGCTGGAAGAAAGTCAGCCAGGTACATATTAAATTCTTCGGGCTGCTCAAGGTTAGTTAAATGTCCGGCTCTTTCAATAAAATACAACTGCGAGTTGGCAATGTTGCGGTGCATAAACTCCGATTCAACCGGAAGGGTTACCGTATCTTCTTTACCGCATAGGATAAGTGCCGGAATAGAAATTTCATCTAAGGTCTTACACATATCCCATCGCTGTGCAAGAGCATTCAGTCCATTGGTAATTGTTTCAGGAGAAGTGGTAAGGACGATAGTTCTCACTTTTTCAACCAGTTCCTTTTTAGTATCCCGGCTGTTCTTACAAAACACATTTTCAATAAACGTATCTGTAAAATCTTTTATTCCTGCTGCTACTATATGCGCAATCGCTTCTTTACGTTTTTCTTTCATTTCGTTCGAATCAGCAATACATTGTGTGTCGCATAAAACAAGCGCTTTAAATCTTTCAGGAAAACGGTTTGCCGCATTCAATAAAATATATCCTCCCATGGATAAACCGCATACAATAGCTTTTTCTATTTCCAACGCATCCATAAATTTTACTAAGTCATCAGCGTATAAACTGATGCTCTTTATCTCGTTTCCGGCAGTTGATTTTCCAAAGCCGCGAATGTCATAAGCAAGCACGCGATAAGTATTTTTAAGAAACTCCATCTGCGGCTGCCACGATGATTTATTAAATGGAAATCCGTGGACGAAAATGACAGGGACGGTTCCCTTTCCAAAATCATCATAGCAAATCGTAACACCATTCACGTCAATTTTTAAATCACTCCCTGTCACTTGTAACATTTCCATATTAGTTGCTTTTATTGATGCTGTCATGAGGATATTAATAGGAAAATAATTTCATTAGAAAATATGAGCAGGCACCTACCATAGCAAATGCTATGGCAAACAAGGCAATGTATGCCGGTGCTCCGTATTCTTTGCCAAATCTTCGGATAGGTTCACTGATAGCTTTGTAGACATAGGGAACTAACTTTCTCCAGGCGTTGTCTCCCTTTACCAGGTAACCGGAGGCTCCTTCGCGAAGTGTTTCAATAATGGCAACCACATCGGTGTTGTTAGACAGCATAATTATTTCTGTTGTCGGATTGATTGCCTTAATTGATTTCAGAATTTCGTTTCCGTTTTTTCCGGCAAAGAAATAAGCCAGCACCACAAAGCCGGTGTTTTTATCCACTTTAGTGAGGCAGCTTTCGCCTGTGCTAAAAGTAGAGATGATGAGATTTTTTCCAAAACGGTTATAAAGTTTTTTTTCGAGTTCATTAGCCGCAGATGTATCACTGTCAACAATAAACAGGTTCATTCCATGTTCATTCATACTTTTAAGTTTAATAAGGTGAGATTAAAAAAGCAAATCACCGACCCACTCGAGGATTTGCGTAAACGACCCAACATGTTTTCCTACCTGTGATGTGATTTTTTTATTTCACTTTTTTTCAGGCGCAAAATTTCCTGTTGCTTCACCCTTTACTACTTCTTCTCCATGCTCTTTTGTATCAGGAACATCGGTGATCTTTTTTGCATCTGTTGATGTAGTCTCAGGTTGCTGCTCATTCTCCTTAGGTGAAACTGGTTGTCTATCCTGATTTATAGCCGGGTTGTTAGCATTGGTTTCTTCTTTCTTTACTGCCGGTACAATAGGTTGGTTTGCTTTGTTCTCAACAGGCTGACCGATTTTGGTGTCTTGATTTGGTTCCATGATGCTTTTGATTTAGTCCCGCTAACTGCAAGATTACAAAGGTGGGTGGTTTGAAGAGGCAAGCGTTACACAATTTCAAAGAAGAATTACAACATTCACACATTATCTTTGGGGGTAGCAATACAACCTGGAAGAGTATAAAGTAAGAGAGCCGACTTGAAGAATCAAGCCGGCATCTCTAATTAACCCACCCACTGGGCTATTTGTAAAAAAAATCTTAACGATGCAAAAATACCGCCCTGTGCTTTCAAAACCGTTATACAATTCGTAGTAAGAGTTACATCATTCACACACTACCCATACATTCTTTCAATTTTTTGCTGTGGCTCGATTGTTTAATTCGTATCAGGGCGGTATCCTTTATCTGTCGGATCCGCTCGCCTGAAACATTCAGCTTCTTACCAATCTCCCGATGATTCATCTCTTCTTCTCCATCCAGCCCGTAATACATTTTTACTACTTTCCGTTCATTTTCGCTGAGTTCAGCCAATGAAAATCTGACTACAGTTTCTAACGATTCGTTACTTGCAATATGTTTATCCGGCAGTTCTGCATTTATATCTTCAATTACATCCAGTAACGAACTCCCTCCATCAAGTGCTACGGGAGCATCAATCGAAATCTGTTTTACTTTATAATGCAGGATGGATTTTATTAACTGTGTTTCAAAACCTGAAAGAGCAGCGAGTTCCTCGAATGCCGGCTCCCGTTCAAACTCCTGTTCAAGCTGTTTAATAATTCGGGTAATTTTATGTAGTAAAGCCACTTTGTTACGGGGCAAACGAATAATACGGGAGTGTTCTGAAAGTGCTTTTACAATAGATTGTCGAATCCACCAGATGGCGTATGAAATAAATTTAAATCCTTTTGTTTCATCAAATTTTTCAACGGCTCTTATCAGTCCGATGTTCCCTTCACTAATTAAGTCAGGCAGACTTATTCCCTGACACTGATAATACCTGGCTATAGACACCACGAACCGCAGATTGGCACTTACAATTTTTTCAAGAGCATTCAGATTCCCTGCACGGTATGCTTTTATCAGTCGGCCTTCTTCCGCAGGGGTCAAAAACCCAACCCTCCTTATTTCCTTCAAGTATATGGCAAATGAAATACTGTCACGTTCCATGGCGCCACCGGTAATTTGTATACGCTGCATAATATCACCTTGGTTTGTTTACGAAAACTGCTGTAAAGAAATAAAGGGGAACAGGTGTTTTACTTCCTGCTCCTTTGTCATTAACTATAATCCATTTATGTAGAGAAAGAAGAATGAATGAATTGTCCCTCCATGTTCCACCGCCTGTTGTTCTGTGGTTTCTTACTTCTTCTCATCGGCTAGCGCAACATCCGCAAACCTTTTACCAGGAGGAAAAATAAAATCCTTTAGTGTGCGGCTATCCTGAAATATTCTAGGCAGGAACATATTGGAATCTTCTTTTTTTGCATCTCCAAATGGTTCATTCAACGGGCTATTAACCGGATGACTGATTATATCTCTGTGAATTTCTTTCATTTTAATTTGATTAGTGTAACTAACTGCGTAATGACAAAGGTGGTTCCGTTTAAACCATAAGCATTACACATTTCGGGAGAAGAATTACATCATTCACACATTTCGTTTTAATTGCGTCAAGGTATCCGTGTTGTTATGTATGAGATAGTTATTAGTGCTACTTTTATATTCTACAACTTTGCTCCATGCAGAAACCAATAACTCACTTACTCTTACCGGTTTCCGCCCGGGCTTTCCTTTCTCTGCTCTTTTCATTTTACTGCTTCTGCGTATCGGCTCAGCAGGAAATAGCTGACAGTAACTTTGTAAAAATTCAACGTGTGTTCCTTAAGCGCCAGGTAAATATTCAATATACAGAAACCTACAAATCTTTTGCAGAAGTTACCTGGATAACGCCACCGTATTTCGAAATGCTGGGTCCGAGGTACTATCTTTTAACCTGCAATCTACAACCCTATTTTCTGGTGATGGCAGCTAAATGGTCGAGAGTGGCAATCGCTATTGAACCTCGAGTGGCTGTTCGTATCATGAGGGGCACATCTTCACCGGTAAGAACCCCCAGTTATAATCCCGGAGCTACGGCTTATCTGCGTTTGCTGAACGATACCATCCATTTGTTTTATTTCCACGCTTCTCTTTTTCATCATTCCAACGGGCAGGATGGACCAACACTTGAACCTTCCGATTCACTTGAACCGCGAATGATGAATACCTACAACGGAAGTTTTGCCACCAACTACTGGGCAGCGGGCTTAAACTATAGTCAAACTATTGCAACTCCGAAATTGACTTACGCCATTAATGGCAGAGTTGAAATAGAGCATCATGTTTTTGGAATAGACAGAGGTATGGCAGGTCGCTTTGGAAATGTACGTTTAAATTTAAAATTTGCAACCATAGCCTTGGGTAAAAGCACGGAGAAGATAAAGATTGGAAAGCGCACCAGTGCCATTTTGCAGGAAGATAAATTGGCAGAAATGTTCCGGCTTACTTTTGCGGCCACCTTTATTCTCGACAAATTTACCGGACCCGATGCCGCTAATTTTTATCGAAGAGTAAACCTGGAGATGAAAGCCATGTACCGCATACCCGGCAGTCCTAATATATCAGTGTTGTTAGCCGTAGGATATTACGGTCAGGACCCCTATAATATTTATATGTACGACCATTATGGTTACATGCGAATAGGGCTGGCTTCCGGCTTTTTCATTTACCGTCTGTTTCCCGATAAAATCAGGATTCCGAAGAACAGGCAAGATTTAAAACTTCAGGCGGGTAAGGTTAAAGTAATAAAGAAGTAAGCGACATCTTTTTACATAGTTTGTTGTTTGAAGATGTTACACAATTTTTGAAATATGTTACATCCTTCACACATTTGGGTACTTTGCGGAAACTTTAGTATAGTCTTGTGCTAATTATTATTTTCTACTGCTGTTTTGGACAGCATTAAATAGTAAAAAAAACAAAAAAGACCTTCTTGGTTCCAAATCCTCTTAATTCTTTTAAATAAAATGAAACTCTACATCAAGTACATGGTATCGGTCCGCTGCAAAATGGCAGTGAAGGAAGAATTGAAAAAAATGGGGCTGCATTTTATTGTGGTTGATTTGGGCGAAGTGGAAATTATGGAAACCCTTTCGGCAGAAGAGCGGGAGAAAATGAAAAGAGCCTTGCAGCCTTTGGGGTTAGAGTTGATGGATGACAAAAAAGCCATCCTGATTGAAAGAATAATAACCGTAATTGTGGAAATGGTGCATTATGCCGATGAGCATCCTAAAACAAATTTCTCCGATTATCTGACAGAAAAACTAAACTACGACTACACTTACCTCGCTAATCTTTTTTCGGAAGTAAAGGGTATCACGATTGAGCATTACATTATCAATCACAAAATTGAAAAGGTAAAGGAATTGCTTTTGTATGATGAGTTGAGCCTTACCCAGATATCTTATAAGCTGAACTACAGCAGCGTGGCGCACCTATCTAATCAGTTTAAAAAAGTGACGGGGCTTACTCCTTCGCATTTTAAACAATTGAAAGTTAAACGAACCCCGATTGAAGAGGTTGGAAACATGCCTGAAATTAGTCAGGCGCAAATTACGGAGGAATAAACAATGGCTAAAAAAATTAAATCGGACGAGAATGAGTTATCCGCTGTTCGCAAAGAACTGGCTTATCTAAAAGAGGAGAACAGTAAGCTAACGGAAGAGTTGATTTTTGCCCGCAAAAAACTGGCTCATCAAAACTCAGAGAAAGCCAAGCGGGCCGAAGAGTTAGGTATTGCTAACATAGAACTTAACTTCCAAAACTCTGAGAAAGAAAAACGGGCAGCCGAGTTAGTCATTGCGAACAAAGAACTTGCTTTTCAAAAAGAAGAGAAAGGAAACCGCGCAGCCGAATTAATTGTTGCTGACCGCGAGCTTGAATTTCAAAACAAGGAGAAAGAAAGAAAGGAAGCCCAGTTAGTTCTTGCTAACAAGGAGAAAATATTTCAAGCCGGGGAGAAGGGGAAACGCGCGGCTGAGTTGGTAATTGCCAATCAAGAACTTGCTTTTCAAAATGATGAAAAAGAAAAACGCGCAGACGAATTAGATGTAGTGGCACGGGACGTTGCAGAACAAAAAAGAATTTCAACAGAATTGACGGAAGCGAAAGTGTTTGCTGAATTGGCAACTGCACTTGCAGAAGAAGCCCTGGAAAAAGCCGAAAAAGCCACGCGCACAGCTGAGGATGCTGTGAAAGCCAAACAACAGTTTCTGTCGAACATGAGCCACGAAATCCGCACGCCTATGAATGCGATTATCGGATTTACCAAAGTTGTTTTGAAAACTGATTTGACAGCCAAACAAAAAGAGTACTTAACCGCTATTAAATTGAGCGGTGATGCACTCATCGTACTCATTAATGACATCCTCGACTTAGCAAAAGTAGATGCGGGCAAAATGACCTTTGAGCAAATACCTTTCAAAATGTCACTTTCTATTTCTGCCATGCTTCATTTGTTTGAAACAAAAATTCAGGAAAAGAACCTGGAGCTTATAAAAGAATACGACCCCAAAATTCCTGAAGTATTGTTAGGCGACCCGGTTCGTTTGCACCAGGTAATTTTAAATCTGGTAAGCAATGCCGTAAAATTTACTGCACATGGAAAAATTACCATGAGTGTTCGTTTACTGAGCGAAGATGAAAAAAATGCAAGCATTGAATTTGCTGTGAGCGATACCGGAATAGGAATACCGGAAGATAAAATCGGAAAGATTTTCGAAAATTTTCAGCAGGCAAGCAGCGGCACTTCCAGATTATACGGAGGCACCGGGTTAGGGCTAGCTATTGTAAAGCAATTGGTAGAGCCACAAGGAGGAACTATCAGCGTAAAAAGCAAATTGAATGAAGGCTCTGTTTTCAGCTTCGTTTTAAGTTTTCAAAAAACAGATGCTAAGGCGGCTCTCGAAGATGAATTAGCAGAGTTGGACATAGAAAACAAAAACATAAAAGTATTGGTGGTAGAAGATATTGCACTTAATCAACTGCTGATGAAAACCCTGCTTGATGATTTTGGCTTTGAGCGCGGCATAGCTGCTAACGGAAAAATTGCAATTGAAATGTTACAAGCGAAAACCTATGATATTATTTTAATGGATTTGCATAAACCCGAAATGAATGGCTTTGAAGCCACCGAATACATCCGCAACAAAATGAATTCTAAAATTCCAATCATTGCTTTAACCGCTGATGTTACCACCGTAGATTTAGCAAAATGCAAAGCGGTGGGCATGAACGATTACATCGCCAAACCGGTAGATGAAAAATTGTTATATAGTAAAATACTAGGCTTGGTAAAAAAACCGGCACTCGTTAAACATAACAAAGCGATAGCCGCTCAAAACGAGCAAATTGAAAAACAGAGGTGCATAGACCTGGCTTATTTAAACCAGCGCACTAAATCAGACCCGAAGTTGATGATGGAAATGATTTCTGCTTATCTGGAGCAAACCCCGCCACTAATAAACACCATGAAACAAAGTTTTCATGAAAAGGACTGGGGCACCTTGCAGTCGGCAGTACACAAAATGATTCCATCGTTTTCAATCATGGGCATGAGTGCCGACTTTGAAATCGTAGCAAAAAGAATTCAGGAATATGCCAATACACAGCTGCAAGAAGATGGAATAAATGATTTAGTAATTCAACTTGAAAACGTTTGCACACAGGCATGTAAAGAACTGGAAGAAGAATTGAATCGTATTAAAAATGCAAAAATATGAACACCGAAAAAATTAAATTGTTTTTAGTAGATGACGATGCCGTGTTTTTAAAATCTTTGGAAATTGATTTCCTGCAAGCCGGTAATTTTGCTGTGGAGACATTTGCAACGGGCGAGCTTTGCATAAAGAATTTATCACACTATCCCGATTTAATCATTTTAGATTATCACTTGAAC
>JBKJJB010000104.1:0-5403 GCA_046598235.1 Chitinophagales bacterium | reverse complement strand
TCGTTGCCAATGACATGTTATAAAACGAAAAAAAACTTATACATGAAGTTCTCAAAAAATACAAAAAACCACATAGGAACATAAGAGAGCATAGAGCCAATAAAATCAGGTAAGAACCAACTATGTGTTCTATGTTCCTATGTGGTTAAAAAAATGATGCGTATTTTGAACTGTATATTTTTCACAGAAGCATTTTGTCATTAACAACAGGTATCAAGCGGGCTTGATTGAATTCTCGGAATGACATATTTCTTACTTATAAACCTGCTTTCTCAAAATAGCATAGAGCCATATAATAAACAAGCCGCTTGCTATACAATAACCCAGGAAACTCCATTTATTCATTCCATAATAAAACTTCATGTCTTCGGGATAATTGGCGAGAAGTGCGATGGAAGAACTTATCATCAAGGCACAAATAATATAAGTAAGAGACTGGCGAGTGCTAATGCTATCCCACTTTTTAAGGGCATAGCCATATCCCTGCAACTCTACTTCCGAGTGAATTTTCCCTTTTGATATTTGCTGAAAGATACCCCTTAGCTCAACCGGAAAACTATTGAGAAAACTATTAAGGTTGGTGAATCGTTCTGTGGCTTCAATCGCCAGGTTCTCCGGTTTAAACTGCTCGGTTAAAAGCTTTTGACCATACGGGCGAATGAATTCATACGTTTTGAAGTTGGGGTGCATTTTTTTGCCAATGCCTTCTAAAATGGCAAATGCTCTAAACACAAGAAACACCGAACCCGGAACGGTGATATGATAATCATACATGATTTTTTGCAAGCGCAGTATCACATCCTGTATAGAACTTTCACTCACATCTAAGTAAGCATAGTCTTCAATCATATCGTTTAGGTCATAAACAAACTGGCGCATGTCGGTAATATTATCTTCCACTGCCAGTTTGCGCATTTGAGCTGCCATTTCACGTGCATCATACTTGCTCATGGCTATAAAGATTCCGGCAAAGGCATACTTATCTTTCTTCATCAACTGCCCTACCATTCCAAAATCAAGAAGAATGATTGTTCCTTCTTGATTCACCAAAATATTACCCGGATGCGGGTCGCCATGAAAATATCCGAACTCGAAAATCTGTGACAGGTAAAGATCCATTCCCTTTTCTACAATTCGGGCAGGGCTGATGCCCCATTCTTTCAGTTGTTCTATATCAGTAATCTTACAGCCGGTCGCGAATTCCATGATAAGCACCTTACGGGTGCTAAACTCACGATATGCTTTTGGCACATAGAAATCTGTGCGATGGCGATAGGTAGTGCGAAAGCGGTCAATGTTACGTGCTTCGTTTTGATAGTCGAGTTCTTTTGTAATGGCTCGCTCAAAAACCCGAACTACTTCTTCGCCATTCAACACTCCTTGCTTTTTCAGATAGCGATCCATTCTTCGAACCGCTTCTTTGATGATGCTCAAATCCTGCTCAATAATTTCTGCTACATCAGGTCGCTGAACTTTTACCACTACTTCTTCTCCCGTTCGCATCTTTGCCTTATACACTTGCCCGATAGAAGCCGAAGCCATTGGCGTTTCATTAAACTCTTCAAAAACTTCTTCGAGCTTTTTCCCAATCTCGTGTTCAATTATAATTTTTGCTTTTGCGAAGGCGAAAGGAGGAACGCGGTCCTGCAATTTTTCAAACTCCTTTACCAGTGCTTCGGGAATAATATCTGGGCGGTTACTAAGCACCTGTGCCAACTTAATAAAGGTGGGACCCAACTCTTCTGCCGCCATCCGTATTCGCTCAAAACGGGAGTATCCCATTACCGGTTTATCATCGCGCAGCCACTTTATACGCATACTCTCTGTTACTAGATTGCGCAGCGTAGAGTTGGCTATAAAATCTTCGAACCCATACTTAATGAGTATGCCGAGTATTTCGCGGGTGCGATTGAGATTGCGAAAAGTTTGATTAAATATCATTCGGCTTAAAGGTAAAAACTAAGTACACAAAAATAAAAATGCCCCCGAGTACTCGGGGGCATTTTTATTTTCAAGTTGAAAATAATTTAAACTGTAGGGGCCGAAGATGTTTAAGCTACAACGGCTTTTGAACGGTTTCTAACACTTTTCTTAGCTGGCTTTTTAGCAACCGGCTTTGCAGCAGCTCTTGGAGCAGCAGTGCCTTTAACTTTAAGTTGTCCTTCCAGCTTTTCAATTCTCTTTTGAAGTTTAGAAACTTCAGAAGAAGAGAATTTTACAAACTTGTGAACCGCTTCGTTGTACTTAGCTTCAATTTCCGGTCTGCGGGCTTCTACCTTTTTAATGGTTTCGCCTACGAGCTTCTTACCGTCAGCTTCGCTTACTTTGCCTTTTTTTACTAATTCGTTTACTGATTTTTGAACTACATCAGCAGTGTGTGCTGCAAGTCCTACGCCTGAATAAAAATATTTTTTCAGGTTTTCTTGAAGGTTGTTGGTTGCCATGTTTTTAATGGTTTTTAGTTGTTAATAATGATTACGCTGTTGTCATATTCAATGCCAATGCAGAATAACTGCTGCAAAAATAATCGGTGATTTGATAAATCACTCTATTTATTGTTAAGCTTATGCAAATAAAACCCAATGCCAGTAAGGGTTTTGTGACTTAGCTCATACGGCTGAAAGATTTTTATCAGCATTTTACGGGTAATTACTCAGGGGTAATAATGACAGAACGATTTGTCCGCCAAGCTTTATTGGGCGGTTGATTTGGCAGACTCCTAGTAGAATTTTGCATGGCATTTTCGTCATTTGAAATGAGAATTATACTTTCAACCCAAATTAATAACAATGCCCAAACTACTTGAGTATCTTTTTCTCTTAGTATCTGCCATAGAAATATTTGCCGAGGTAAGCAGCAACAACCTGGTGCGGTTTATTTCGAAACCGCTGTTAATGATTACGCTTATTGTTTTCTATTCTCAGGCAGCTAAGGGCAACTGGAACAAGTTTCACAAACTGATTGTAGTGGCATTCTTCTTTTCGTGGATTGGCGATGTGGCTTTGATGTTTGTTTTTAAGAATGAGAATTTCTTTTTAGTTGGTTTAGTTGGTTTTCTGATAGCGCATATTTTGTATGCTGTATCTTTCAACAAAGTAAGTAACAAGGAAGTTGAAGGATTACTACCCAAAAAACTATGGGTTATTACTCCATTGCTGATTTATATGCTTGTGCTGTTGTGGCTGTTGGTTCCGGCAATTAACGGCAATGAGAAAACACAACCCTTCCTAATTCCTGTGCTGGTGTATTCTACTGCTATTGCAACCATGGTGGGTTTTTCTGTTAACCGTTACAAACGGGTGAACGATACAAGCTTTATGCTGGTGATAAGCGGTGCTTTGCTGTTTATGTTTTCCGATTCTATTATTGCGGTGAATAAATTTCTTCACCCGTTTGAGACCGCAGGCATCTTCATCATGATTCTTTACATAGGCGGTCAGTACCTGATTGCGAAGGGCTGCCTGGCGCAGTTTGATTCCGAAAGGCACAACCAGCCACACGTTTAGCGGAATTGTTATTTACAAGGCAGAATTGTTTTTAATAGCAACAATTTTATCACTCATTTATCGTCTAATAAACGTAAGCTTTATGTGTTTTTCCACAATAATTAATAAAAGGATAAGCAAAAACTTGATTTTAGGCGATAAAGGGTCTACCTTGAACAAAACTTCATGAGAAGATGAAGAAAATATTACTTTCGCGGCTCTTATATTTCAAAGCGCGATTGAAATATTATCATTTAGTTAAATTTTAAATACAGAAGCTACTAATGAGGCAACTAAAGATTTCGAAATCCATTACCAATCGCGAGAGCCAATCCATTGAAAAATATCTTCAGGAAATTGGGAAGGAAGATTTATTGACGCCCGAAGAAGAGGTGCATTTGGCGCGTAGAATCCGTGCCGGAGACCAAAGTGCTTTGGAAAAATTAACCAGAGCTAACTTGCGTTTCGTGGTGTCGGTGGCAAAACAATATCAGAACAATTCGCTTTCTCTGAATGACCTTATCAACGAAGGAAATCTTGGTTTGGTAAAGGCAGCTCAGAAATTCGATGAAACCCGTGGTTTTAAGTTTATCTCTTATGCTGTTTGGTGGATTCGTCAGTCTATTATTCAGGCACTAGCTGAGCATTCAAGAATGGTTCGTTTGCCTTTGAACAAGGTAGGCTCTCTTACAAAAATCAATAAGGTATTCTCTGAATTAGAGCAAAAATATCAGCGTGAACCAACACCTGAAGAAGTAGCGATGGTGCTTGAAATTACTGTTGAAGAAGTTCAGGCTACTTTGGGAATTTCTGCCCGTCACGTTTCGATGGATGCTCCGTTTACTGATGGTGAATCAAATGCTTTGATTGATGTTCTTGAAAATTTCAATGCAGAACAAACCGATAAACATCTTGACTATAAAGATTCATTGAGAATTGAGACAGAAAGAACACTCGCTTCTTTAACTGAAAGAGAAAGAGAAGTAATTAAACTGTTCTTCGGTATCGGTGTTGAGCACCCAATGACGCTTGAAGATATTGGCGAGCAACTGGGTATTACCCGCGAGCGTATCCGCCAGATTAAGGATAAAGCAATTACTAAGCTTCGTTCTCAGTCAAGAAGCAAATCGTTGAAAGCTTATTTAGGACAATAAGATAATTTGAAATTGATTCGAACGTCTCGCAGAAATGCGGGACGTTTTTGTTTTATAGAATCTCCTTCAATTCAAGAAGCCGAGAAATTTCATAAGTAACAGCTTCTCTCTTTCTGTTTTTCCTAGGGTTGAAAAAAACCTGATCCATTCCTGCTTTTCTTGCTCCAACAATATCGGTGTTATAGTTGTCGCCAACCATAATACATTCTTCAGCATGAGTAGAGGCGCGGTTCATAGCAATTTCAAAAATGGCTTTATCCGGTTTTTGAGTACCTACTTCTTCCGATACAATGATGTGTTCGAAAAATGGTTTCAATCCGGAGTGTTCCATTTTTACCCATTGCACTTCTGCAAAGCCATTGGTAATTAAATGAAGGGCATACTTGCTCTGCAAATATTTCAGCACATCCATGGCATCTGGAAACAAGGTGGTCATTCTGGGGCTAATTTCAATATAGCTTTGTGCCACCTTCTCGGCAAGTTCTGCATCATTCACCCCAAATTCCTTTAGCGTATCGTGAAATCTTCCGTGTCGAATTTGTTCCTTTGAAGCCAGTTTGTTGTGGTAGAGCGCCCAATATCTGTCGTTAATAGGTAAATACTTTACATGGAATTTATCAAAAGAAGGAACTCCTCTTTCTTCAAGTTTCTGTTCGCTGAAAATCTGCTTTAAAGCAAGTTTCGAATTGGTTTCAAAATCCCAAAGGGTATGGTCAAGGTCGAAGAAGATGTGTTTGTATGTTTTACTCATTTTATCTCTTGGC
>JBKJJB010000436.1:0-5225 GCA_046598235.1 Chitinophagales bacterium | reverse complement strand
TTCAGCAAAATGTGTTCGATATAATCGGGCCGGGTAACATTTACATAGTAATACGGACCCATCCTTGCGCGCGATATACCATCGTACAGCCGCACACTTTTGTGCATGTAGTTGAGAATATCATTTCTGATTTCATTCCGCTTGCTGAACAATAAATTTTCTTTTGGACCCGGAGGAAGTTTTGCCTGTGTAGTATTCATAATAGAAAGGTGAATGTAACTCTTCCCGAGTTTTCTTTTGGGAAAAAAGTACCGGATTCCCTCCAAAGTTACGCGAACGTTAAGAACAGGTTAGTTCAATATTATATTTCAATTTTATGATGTAACTCATTATTAAGTCTGCATTAAACTATTGTAAACTTGTGCCTCAAAACCTAATGCAGATAATAATTTCAGAATGTCTGACATGTTTCTTAATCATTGCTAAAGCATTAAGTGTAAACCAACAGATTATTACTAAAACATAAGCCCTTGAAAAAAAATCTACTCCTTCTCGTCTTCCTTTCTTTGGTTGCAATTCACGTATCTGCTATAGATTCTGTAAAGATTGCGAAACTTAAAATTCCATGGTTCAGCTATAAAAACGGATTAGGAATTACTACACCGGATAGTCTTTTTTCTCTCAACTTTCGTTTCCGCGTTCAAAGTCGGGTGGGTTATACATCCACTACCGATAAAGACATGTCGCCCAAAGAATTCGACTTCCGTGTTCGGAGAATACGCATGCGCATAGGAGGCTTTATCTATACGCCACGCTTAACTTACAATGTTCAGCTTTCATTTTCGCGCGCAGATATGGATTGGGATGTTTCGCAAGTGCCGAATGTTTTGAGAGATGCGATGATAGCATACGAAATTCCGCAAGGATTTACGTTTGCTATCGGTCAGGGAAAATTACCCGGCAACCGGCAGCGGGTTATTTCTTCGGGAGAACAACAATTTGCCGACCGCTCCATAGTAAACAATGCGCTTACTTTAGACCGCGACTTCGGCATTTTTATCAACTACACCAATCACTTTAAAAACTTTCATTACATCATCAAAACTGCTATTAGTTCAGGTGAAGGCAGAAACATTATTACCAGCGATAAAGGTCTTGCCTATACTGCCCGTCTTGAGTTATTACCACTCGGACAATTTACAGATAGAGGCGATTACTTTGAAGGAGATTTATTGCGCGAACAAAAACCGAAACTTGCTTTTTGTGCCACCGTTCACTACAACCATTTGGCACGAAGAACTCAGGGGCAACTCGGAACCATGCTTTACGCTCCGCGCAGTCTGTTTTCATTTCATGCCGATGCACTTCTTAAATACAAAGGATTTGCTTTGAGCAGCGAGTATTTATATCGTTCAACCGATTCGGCATTAACTTATAATCCCGATGGCGCACTACGGTATGTGTATGTTGGACAAGGTGTAAACACACAAGCAAGTTACTGTTTCAAAAAATTGTTTGAGATTGCTCTGCGACACTGCTTTCTTGTTCCCAATACGCAACTCGGCAAACTGGAAAATCAGAAAAGTGAATACGCTGTTTGCCTCAGCAAATACATTGTGAAACACAAGTTGAAGGTTCAAACAGATTTCACTTATCACCGCGAGCACAACAATTTTAAATCAGTAAGCGACCACAATAACTTCTCCTGGCGATTCCAGATTGAGTTGGGGATATAACACCATTTCAACTCATACTTTATATTAAGTTTGACCATCGTAAATTTTTCTTTTATGAAACATTGGACAGTCATTGCTTTGCTATTTCCTTTCTGCTTTTTTTTAAACGCTCAGGAAAGTGATTTTAAGTGGGAAAAAGATTTGATAAAAGGGAAAGGCAAGGTTACTGTGCTGGAAGACAAAGAAACCTGGATAATTATTCCTGACAACAATCCGAATGGAAGATTTATTTCACAACAGCTACCAGAAGAATTTAAGAAGGAAGGATTGAAAATATCTTTCAGCGGGTGGAGAGGAATAATTCCACCTAATTTCAGAATGCTTGGAACCCCTTTAAAGTTGAAATGTATTTGCATTACAAAATCGGAACAAGAGAAGTTTGGGTTAAAAAAACGTAGCTGCGTTTTCAAATAATTCAAAAAATGACGCTTCTGTTACAAATCTTTTTAGTAGTGTTGCTTTATACCTCGTAATTCGCGGGTCTAAATCAGAAGATGTCAGTTAAAGTTTCCGGTCTTACAAAAATTTATGGGGCGCAACGCGCTGTGGATGAAATTTCATTTGAAGTAAGCAAAGGCGAAGTACTCGGCTTTCTTGGACCGAATGGTGCAGGGAAATCCACTACTATGAAAATTCTGACCTGCTTCATTCCTCAATCATCCGGCAAAGCAGAGGTGTGCGGGTACGATACTATTTCTGCCCCTTTGGAGGTGGCAAAGAAAATCGGTTACCTGCCCGAGAGTAATCCGCTTTATTACGATATGTATGTGCGCGAGTATCTCGAATTTATGGCGGGCTTGCACAAGTTAGGTAAGTCAACACAACAACGCATTGATGAAATGATTGAAGTAACCGGTTTAACTGCCGAGCGCAAAAAGAAAGTGGGACAGCTTTCGAAAGGTTACAAGCAGCGTGTTGGTTTAGCACAAGCCATGTTGCACAATCCTGAAGTTTTGATTTTAGATGAGCCAACTTCCGGTCTTGACCCGAACCAGTTGGTAGAGATTCGTTCACTCATTAAACAACTCGGCAAAGACAAAACAGTAATTTTCTCTTCGCATATTATGCAGGAGGTGCAAGCGGTGGCAGACAGAGTGATTATCATAAACAAAGGAAAAATCGTTGCGAATGATTCAACTGCCAATCTTCAAAACAGAATCGGCAACGAAACCATTGTTACAGTTGAATTCAAACAAAGTGTTGACCGCGGTTTACTTGGAACAATAAGAGGAGTAAAGAGCTACGAGCAGTTAAAAGACGGCAAATGGAATTTTGTTTCGGAAGGGAACAAAGATATTCGCGAAGAGGTCTTCAATTTTGCGAAAGAGAAGAACCTGACCTTGCTTTCACTTTATAAAGAGGAGTCTTCTTTAGAGGATGTATTTAAACAACTGACACGTTAAGGATGAAGGCGATTTTCCTTAAAGAACTCAAACAATTTTTCAGTTCACTGATTGGCTACATCGCCATTATTGTGTTTCTGTTAGTGTTGGGTTTGTTTATGTGGATTTTCCCAGATACCAGCATTCTCGATTTCGGATATGCAACGCTTGATTCATTCTTCAGCATTGCCCCATACATTTTTATTTTCCTGATTCCGGCAATTACCATGCGCTCGTTTGCCGAGGAAATTAATACCGGAACTATTGAACTGCTTTCTACCCGTCCCGTTACCGAACTGCAAATTATTCTTGGAAAATATTTTGCTGCGCTCTTGCTCGTTTTAATTGCAATCATTCCAACATCTATTTATTTCTATACCGTTTATATACTGGCATCACCGGTTGGCAATATTGATGTTGGTGGAATCCTCGGCTCTTACTTTGGCTTGTTCTTTCTTGGGGCAGTTTTTGTAGCCATCGGAATTTTTTGCTCTTCTATTACATCGAACCAGATTGTAGCTTTTATTCTCGGAGTGTTTTTATGCTTCTTTATTTATCTGGCGTTCAGCTACCTTTCTCAGTTCGGAATTTTTGTAGGCAAGAACGATTACTTGGTGGAATCGTTCGGATTAAGCGCACATTACGATGCAATGGGCAAAGGCGTAATTGACACGCGCGATGTGGTTTATTTCCTCTCTGTAATTTCTGCTTTTATTCTTTTCACGCGAACAGCATTAAGCGCAAGAAGATGGTAAAACCGAAATTCAATATTACCAACCGCAGAGATGCCATTATCACTTTGGTGCTGGTGTTTTCTATTCTGCTTTTGCTGAATGTGGTAAGCCGCTACTTTTATTACCGATTAGATTTAACCAGCGAAAAACGCTATTCCATTTCGCAGCCATCGAAAACCTTGGTGAAGAATCTTAAAGATGTAGTGACCGTTAAGGTTTACCTCGATGGAGATTTGAATGCGGGTTTCGTTCGCCTGAAAGAATCTACCAAAAACCTGTTGAATGAATTGCGTGCTTATGGTGGCAAAAACATCGAATACGAATTCATTGATCCGATGGCGATTCAAAATCTGGATGAACGTAAAGCACTGATGAGCGATTTAATTCAACGCGGACTTGCACCAACTAACCTGACCACCAAAAGCAAAACAGAAAGCAAGCAGCAACTTATTTTCCCGGGCGCAATTATAACTTTTGCAGGAAGAGAAATGCCTGTGCAATTACTCGAAAATCAAATTGGCTTTTCTCCGCAGCAAATCTTAAATAATTCAGAAGTTTTGTTGGAATACAAATTTGCCAATGCTATAAAAAAACTCACTCAACATCGCGCTCCTCGTGTAGCTTTTATAAAAGGAAATGATGAGCTAACTAATTTAGAAACTGCCGGCATTCAAAATACATTGTTGAGTTTGCAGTACGAGGTGAAAGATTTTGACTTACAAAGCAGCTACCACATTCCCGACAAATTTGATGTAGCAGTAATTGCAAAACCAAGATTAGCTTTTGATGAACAAGACAAATACAAGATTGACCAGTTCATCATGCACGGAGGAAAAGTGTTGTGGCTAGTGGATGGAACCAATGCCTCGCTTGATAGTTTAAAAAGAAGCCCTACCGGACAATTTGTGCAAGGCAATGATTTCAATTTAGATGATATTCTTTTCAAATATGGTGTGCGCATAAATACCGATGTGGTACAGGATATAAATTTGTGTAATCCGATTCCGCTAGTGGTAGGTCAAATGGGCAATGCCCCGCAAACAGAACTTTTTCCGTGGTATTACTTCCCGCTTTTGGTTTCAGAAAATAACCATGCAATTGTCCGCAACCTCGATCCGGTAGCAAGCTTTTTTGCCAGCACAATTGATACTGTAAAAAATCCGGGGGTAAGTAAAACCATTTTGCTTCATACAACCGACAATGCAAAAGCACAACTTGCACCAACGCGCGTTCACTTCGGCATTCTTCAAACCAAACCAAATCCTACTTATTACAATCAACCAAAATTGCCGGTAGCAGTTTTGCTGGAAGGAGAATTTGAATCGGTTTATAAAAACCGTTTATCACCTGAATTTTTAGCAGCTGGTGATACGATAGAGAACCTCAAATTTGTTGAGAAGAGCAAGAAAAGCAAAATGATTGTAATTGCTGAC
>JBKJJB010000349.1:0-6199 GCA_046598235.1 Chitinophagales bacterium | reverse complement strand
TACGATATATTCATTCTTGACTATCGAGGCTTTGGTAAAAGTGAAGGAATTATTTACAGCGAAGAGCAATTTTATAAAGATGTGCAGGCTGCTTATGATTTTATGAAGAAGGATTATTCTGAAAATAAAATGGTAGTAGTGGGATATTCCATCGGCACCGGTCCCGCAGCTATGTTAGCAGCGACTAACTATCCTAAGCTGTTAATTTTGCAAGCACCTTATTATAATTTGACAGATGTGGGTGAACACATGTATCCCACTATCACCCCGCGCTTTCTACTTAAATACAAATTTACTACCAACGAATTTGTTGCAAAAGCGAAAATACCTGTTTCCATTTTTCATGGTGATGCAGATAACGTTATTTACTATGGCTCATCGCAGAAACTGAAAGGGCATTTTAAACAAGGCGATACTTTGTTTACTCTGCCAGGACAAGGGCATGGTCAAATGAACCAAAATGAGGAATATCAGAAGGAGTTGAAGGAGTTACTAAAATAATTCCTGCTAACTCATTCCTCTTGATACTTTATATCCCACTGCTTGTATTTATTATCAGGGAATAATGCTTTTACAGAACTTTGATCGGTACCAGTACGAAATATTATCAGGATGGTGTTCTCCTGCTGTGCCGACAATCCTATTCGCTTTATATTTGGATAAGTGCTGTTGAACAAAATTTTGGTAAGCTCATCTACCGCCCGCTCGCTACCTAAAATTTCAGAAACCCTTTTGTGCTCACTGGTTTTATAGTCGTACACATTATAGCTTAGATAGATAACCGTAAGCAAAAGCAGAGTAGCAACAATTTTATCCTGTGTAGTTTTTAAAAATTTCATACAGAGTATTTTTATCTGATTACACTTATAGCTAAAGCCATTCTGCCACCATAATACTGTTCTCCTTTTTTTGAGCCAAAGCCTGCTACAAAATCTACACGCAGTACTTTAAGTATGTTGCCAATGCCGGCATCCACTTGAAAGTATTGTTTGCGTGTTGGTGTATAAAGAAAATGAAAGCCAAGTATCTCATCTAATTTAAGTGTGCGTATGCCCGGAATTTTATTGAACAGAAATCCGCCAAAGTGATGTTCAAGATGTGCTTCTGCAAAATATAAACTGGTGCTGTGTTTATAATAGTGAAGGGTATAGAAGCCGAGCATGTCGGTGCCGCCTTGAGTAAGAAAGTTCCCATAAAAATGTTTGTAATCAGCAAAACTCACATTCTTATGAGTGGGAAAACCACCTCCCCCAAAACGGTAGTTCATTGTGCCAGCAATTTTCATAGGGATAACACCGAACAGTTGTGCTTCAAGAAAATCATAATCTAAATCGCTGAAACCTTTTATTGGTATGGCTCTTCTGTATTCTACTGTTAGCTCGGGGTATTTAGAACCTACGCGAAATTTTACATCGGGGCGCGTGATAAACTGCTGCCCGAAGGTGAAGTGGAAGCGCAAATCAATTCGAAAGTTATTATGGCGCGTGATGTTATCGTTATCGTAGCTTGTTTCTTCTAACTCCATGCCGTTAGGAGTTAAGTAGGGTCTTCTTTTTTTGAAGAAAGTATAGTTGTGAGTATTCTCCAAGGCGAAACGCTGCATGTAGTTTACGCTAAGTGCAGCATCAATACCGTTGTATATCTCACGACCGTAAGTGAGTTTTACAAAATATTGTTCATACAATTTCATAAAGTTGCGACCCAACATAAGTGTATACCAGGTATTGGCGAACTCAATCTGAGGATTTACTTCGTTAAACTGGCTGATGAATTTCCCTCCGCTAACAGATATGTATTCATTGTTCACCTGGCTATTGCGGAAAACTATATTCGCCATTGCATTGAAGTGGTGGTTGGTAAGCCCGTATCGCAACACGGGTTCAAAAGAAATTCTTCTTTGCTTGTCGAAGGTTTTACGAATGGCAAACTTCAATTGGAAATTGATTCCTTCCACAGTATTGAAGTTTACAATGCCAAGTAAAGATGGAAAGTCAATAAATAATTTTTTATTCTGCTTGCGGAAAGTGTAACCCGTAAGGATAGATAATGCGGTAGGGGCATTCAATACTTTATCGGTAGAGTCTTTAAATTCAGGAGTGTCTTTGATTTTTTCAATGCTGTCTTTTATTTCATAATCAGTTGCTTCCAATTCTGTGAGCGGCACAGGGCGGATACTATCCCAGTAAGCATCTTCACGCCTATTAGCTTCTTTTTCAATCTTCACAATTTCGGGAGTAAATACCTGCTTATCAATTTTCTTTTCCTGTTTCTTTATCTGTCGCGCAATCTTTTTTGCAGTTTGAGAAGAATCAATTTTCACAGGTGCAACAGGCATGGCATTCAAGTCATTCACCTGATAATTTCTAAAAATGCCGAGATAATATCCATCCCCCTTTATTCCTAGAACCCCACCGTTGGCGTCATAGCGTTGTTGAGTAGGCAACCATAAATCATTTTTTACAGGAAGAAAATACTGAGTTACTTTAAGTGTGTCGAGATATTGGATGCCGCTATTCTTTGTTAGGAATAATTCAAGAGAATGTATATTCCAGTTGTTCTCCACTATACTTAATATTCCATTGAAACATGGGTCTGATTTTCGTTTAGGAGTAACCTGAATTTTGTTTACCAAGTAATCGCCTTCCTGGTAAGCGCCCAACATGTGATAGTTGTAATAGAAAAAACCACTTTCTGAAAGTGGAGAAATGAAGGGTCGTTGAGAAATAAATGGAATGGTAATGTTTCGTTCATAAAAGTTGAAGAAGAAATTTTGAGCTGAGTTGAAAGTAAAACCTCTCGCACTACCACTCACCTTCGAGGAGTAGATGACTTCATGAAACTTGCCCGGCTTTTTATAATACAAACGCGATTGCGATTCGCTTAGATATACCACACCATTTTTACCAACTACAATCCCTGCATTTTTCAATCGTTTCTCTGCCCAAAAAGGAGCATCGAGCAAACGCTGTACACCTTTTACATAAGCATCGCATGAGTAACTTTCTACAGCATTCAAGAAGTATTTTCTTTTCTCAATAGCTTTTCTAATTACTGCAATGGCAGGGTCTTCGTTGCCATTAATGACTACATCCTTTATTTCGTACTGAGATACTTCAAGACTAACATTCAACTCTATATTTTTTTGAAGGTCAATAGGAAGAATCTGTTGTTTATAGCCAATATGCTGAAACACTAATTCATATTTACCTGCTGGCAATTCAAATAGATATTGCCCTTCAATATTGGCAGAAGTTCCATTGGTAGTTCCGCGTACGTGAATATTTGTATACGAAAGTTTTTCTCCTTTTATATCTGTAACCACCCCGCGAACAGTGAAAGCAAAAGAACCTTTGATGAGGATGAGAAGGAAAAATAAAATCGGGAAACGCATGCGCGGTGAAAATAAAAAAAGGGACACATTGTTTTGTGTCCCTTTTTTTATTTGGCAATTGCTTTTTTACTTAGGAGATTTAAGTCGGTTCAAGCGTCCGTATGTGAAGGAACCGCTTCTTTTCTTTTTAAACTTAATTCTCTTGTCGCTGCTCGAAGAAGAGGTAGGTCTAATTTTCTTTTCAACCATCTTTATTTCTGCTTCTGCGGGCGGAGTCAATCTAGCTTCAATTACAGTTGCTTCTACCACTTTGTTTGTTTCTTGAACAACCACATCTACAGGGGGAAAGTAATAAGGGTCAGTTGCTAATGTATTTTGAGCTATCAATTGATTCGGAACAGCTACTTCTGTAATTTCGGGCTGATATTGAGCGGTTACAATTTCATGTTTTTTAGTTTCAGCAACTATTTGCCTAAGCGCATCTGTCTTTTTTGCAGCCATTGCACTAGGTGCAGCTTTTACAACAAGATGCTGTGGTTCAGCAATAACTTGCTCCTGAATAGTTACCTGAGGTGTTGTAAGTTGTGCGGCTATTGGTTTCTCTTCGGTTGAATTAGTAGTAATAAGGTATGCTGTAAGTGAGACTCCCAAAATAATTGCAGCAGCCATAAACCCTACTATAGCACGTTTAGGCATAAGTGAAGCAGGTGCAGCCGCAGCTATTGGTAGTGCTTCTGAACCTAATTCAGCAGAGATTCTGTTCCACATTCCAAAAGGAGGTGCTACAGAATTTTCATTCATCATCTGCTCAATGTTTCTATCAAAATTTTTAATCTTTTGGTCCATGTGTAGTCGTTTAGTCAATATTTATCTCTTGTATTTTACTTATCCGTTTGATGATTGTTTCGCAACTGCGGTACTTTGCATAATCATTTTCTGAAGCAAATATCTTGCTCTTGCCAACTGCGATTTCGAGGTTCCCTCTGAAATGCCAATCATTTCTCCTATTTCTTTATGCGAATATCCTTCAACTATGTATAAATTAAAAACTGTTCTATACCCGCTGCTCAACTTCTGTATCATTTTCAGGATATCTTCCTGCTTCAAAGTTTCCAATGCGTTGTCTTCGTAATGTTCGTAGTAATTTGTTTCGCTTTCGTGAAGTGCATACATATTCACCTGCTTTCTGTAATGCTCAATAGCAGTGTTTACAAAAATCCTACGCACCCAACCTTCAAATGAACCCTCACCACGAAACTTATCAATGTTCTTAAACACCTTTACAAAACCTTCCTGTAATAAATCTTGCGCTGAGTTGTATTCATTCGCATATCTTAAACATACCCCAAACATCTTGGCAGAAAACATATCGTAAAGCATCTGCTGAAATTTGCGTTCGCCCTTAGCACAGCCTTCTCTTATCTGCGATTCGTCATAGTTCTGATAAGTAATTGAACTCATGTTTCGTCTTTTGGATTAAACTAAAATACGACTTTTCTGACAACCTTTTTAATTAGACGCTGATTTGTTTCAAATGGTTGGCAAAGCGGTCAAAACTTTTTTTACGGTGACTAAAACTGTTCTTTTCGGCTAAACTCATCTCGGCATACGATTTATCTGAGCCAACTGGTTTGAATATAGGGTCGTAGCCAAATCCTTCGCTACCGTTTCTTTCTTCGAGTATCACCCCCTCTGTTATTCCTTCAAATTGAACGTATTCGCCAACTGAATAGTATGTAATAACAGTTTTAAACCTCGCCTTTCGGTTTGTTTTACCTTTCATGTTTGTCAAAACAAGATTCACGTTGTCATCAAAAGTAGCTTTCTCTCCCGCGTATCGTGCCGAATAAACTCCCGGCTCACCGTTTATAGCATCAATTATCAAACCGGTGTCTTCCGAAAAGCAGGGAATATTGAAATGCTTAGAAAGGTATTCAGCTTTTTGCAACGAGTTGCCTTCAATGGTATCCTGTGTTTCGGCAAGTTCACCATCAAAGCCAATTTCTTTCAATCCAATAATTTCAATTCCTTCAAAAGCTACCGAGCGAATTTCCCTCAGTTTATGTTCATTAGAAGTTGCAAAAACAAGTTTTATCATTTTAGATTAAATATTTGTTGAAGGCTTCCCCAAAGGGCGGCTTTCTCTGTTTTTATTCTTTCAAGGTTTGAAAGAGTTTCGGTTCGTAAAATTTTAACTCCGTTTATTTCAAATGGATAATTCTTTTTAAGCCCTGCTAAATTATTACTCAGTTTTATCTCCCCAAAAACCAATACAACTTCGGTCTTATATTTAGCCTGAATATCCGCTAAAGAAATAGGGTTAAATTTATGATTCACATAACAAACTTCATCGGATTTTAGTCTGCATGCTTGTATCAATTTATTCAACATTTCAAGCAGCGTAGATGGTAACTCAGCTGCTTCATGTTCATATAATACAATTACTTTATGCGGTTCCTTCTGAATCGATAAAGAACGTTCTTTATCAATTTTATATACCTTTTGTTTTTGAAATAAAGTTTGCGGAGAAGCTATTTGCATATTAGGTATTTCTCTAAATGTTCAAAAATAACATTGAGCGAGAAAGGCAAAATAGAAAGTTATTCTATTTTTGTTCGCAACATATATCATTCAAAATTTTAGTTATGGGGTACAAGATAACGGTTGAAAAAACGAAAGCATCACGACTTGCTGAGACAGACTTTAGTGACCTGCCTTTCGGCAAGCATTTTTCCGACCACATGTTTGTAGCCGATTTTTACGATGGCGATTGGCACGACTGCCGCATAGTTCCTTTTGGCGAGTTTTCGGTGCATCCTGCGCTTAGTTCATTACATTATGGTCAGTCGATTTTTGAAGGATTAAAAG
>JBKJJB010000283.1:0-2931 GCA_046598235.1 Chitinophagales bacterium | reverse complement strand
ACATTTACCGTATCAGTTTTAAAGCAAGTAGCAGTGGTTGCTGTAACCACATAATAAAATGTTCCTGTAGTTCCCGATGGTACTGTTGCATTCGGATTAGTTGCAGTAGCATTGCTGAGCCAGCCGCTTACAGTAGCATTCTCACCAGCCCATTGAATATTTGCTGCGTTACTTGTTGGGCTTCCACCTAAAGCAACAGTGCCCCCTGAGCAAATAGTAACATCAGCACCTGCATCGGCTGTAGGGGCAGGGCTTGAGAATACATACATCGTATCAGTTCTTGCGCAAGCAGCATTCGATGCTCTCACTGAATAAAAGAAAGTATCAATAGTTCCATTGGGAACAGCAGCAGTTGGATTTGGAATTCCGGTACCATTCAGCCAGTTACGAATAGTAACTGTTTCTGCACTCCAAAGAATGGTAGCAGTTCCATCCGATGTTGGATTTCCGCCAATGGGTGCTGCGCCACCTGCACATAAATAAACATCCGGTCCGGCATCTACAGGCGGAGTTGGAATAACGGATACGGATAAATCATTCGTTGCCCAAAATTCACCGCAGGTATCGTAAATAATACAACTTACAATAACATCCTGCTGCGGGTACACTGTAAGATTGGGTGAGCCATAAATGGTATCAAACGTATTTCCACCATCTGATGTCCATGCAAAATGATAAGGAGGAACTCCGCAATTAGGACGGGCAGTGAAAACAACCGGCTCTCCTGCACACACTTGTATTTTATCTTGTATAATATCTCCTTCCACTCTACAGGCTTCAATGGTGGTTTGCCACATATTTCCTCGTGCACACAGATAGCCGCATACATCACCACAAACAGAATCACGATTCTTTAAAGTAAAAGCAACAACGTGGTCGGGACATTGCGGAGGGATGCAAGCGAGATAGGCGCTGTTTCTAAATACAGGACCTGCACCGGGAACTAAATTTGGGTCGGTAGTACAAGTGCCGGTGAAAGGGGGCTGTGCAGGATTGCAAGCAAGTAAGCCTGTAGTGGTGTTGCATGCATTACTTCGCACTTCCATAGTTACCTGGCTGAAAGTGCAGAATGGCGGAGGAAGTGGCGGAGTGCCGCACATGTTATCGTAGGTAAGTTGGTATTCCAGATCAATGTAGGTATCGGTCAAATCGCTATTTCCCGGAACATTCACCGTCATTTGATAATCGCAGCTACCGAGTGTCATGGTGGTAAACGCCATGTTTGCCGAAGTTCCGGCTAAGCGGAAATCACCAATTTTTGTAACTCCCGAAACAATAGGATCAATGGTAATAGGATAAGTATTATCAGCTTTGTTCAGCCATTCAACAGGAACGAGCAATTGGAGCGTGTAATCGTTTTTATCTTTTAGCAGCTTATAAATGCCGTGCATGCCCCATGCTTTTGCATCGTAGTAAACGGGCTTTTCGTATTTGATAATTACTTTGCCTTCTGCATTCTTCAATTCATAATCGCCTCTGAAATAATTGTTGTCTACATGAAATCCATCAGATGCTTCTTCGAAAGTATATCCTTCGGGTAAAGTAAAATGGTCTTCAATCACCATCCATCCTTTAGTAATTGGCAATTGCAAAGGAGCGTTGATAGTGTAATTTGTTTTTACTTCACCGGCACGAAACTGCTGTTCCATATCTATACCGCTCCATAAGTTATTTACTCTTAATCCTTCTTCGCCAATAGTATAGTCGGAATAATTTCCGGTTTCCTTTTCGGTGTAAACAGTGTTCTCATCAAAGAAAAAAAGCGTGAGATTTTTGTTGAATTCGAACTCCAAACCACTTTCTGTAAGTGAAGTAATTTTTTTATTCAAATCGCATTTGGCAGGCACGGGCTGATTGTTCGCCACATATACGCCCGCATTATTTGCATCGGGGCGCAAACGAAAATCAATCGTTCTCCAAATATCGTTTTCTGTCTTTTTATAATGCAATGGGAAATAAGAACGCTGCGAATAAGTATGCCCTGCACGCTTCGGGTCAATAAACTGACGTTCGTCAATGGTTCTATTATCAATCAACTCCACACATTCGCTGCATTGGGAATTGAAAGGTAGTATGCCGTACTCGGGATGTTGCTTTGCAACGGCAGAAGAGTTTTTAGCCAGCAACTCATTCGCAAATTTTTTATCGGTGCGGAAAGAAGTGAAGTTAGCTTTCTTCACATTCATTTGTTGTGCAGATGCACTTAGAGAAATAACAATTGCGATAACCGCGGATAAGGTCTTTTTCATGAAGCCGACAAATATAAATTAAAGACGAAGATGTAGTAGAGGAAGGTTGCGGGCTAACCCGATAAAGTCACATGACTTTTATCTCAATGAAAGCGATTTTAAAATCCTTACAGCATACTGCCTGAACTGATGGTCGGCTTCTGCCATGTAGGTAGGGTCTTTATATTGGTAGGTAATGGTAAGCATATAGGCGGCTTTGCGTTTTTCGGAATAAGCTACAAGGTCGTAGCGGCTAAAATTACTCACTTTGCTTCTGCGGTAATAGCGGGTGTGAAAGAGAGAAGCAGTTTCTCCGCTGGCAATGGTCAGCGCTTCTTTTTGATAGTTCTCGCCCGCTGCTGTAACGCGGTCGGGGTATCCTAAAAATTCGCTCACTATAAAAGTTTCTCCGGTTTGTATGCTGTCGCAAGTTAATTTGCGCAGAATAAAGAATGCGGTAAGTGGTGCATCGTTTATTTTAAATGGCAAGCCTACATTGGTAAATTCAAATTTTTCGTCAATGGACACGCTTTCTACCTGCGGAATTTTTTTCCATGCTTCAGGCACACGCAAGGTATACTCGTTAGCTTCTACAATTTTAATTACTTTATAGATTGAAGTATCTTTTTGAGCGGAAAGGAAAGCGGGAAACAGAAGAACCGTTAACATTACTAAATTCAGAAAACTTAAAACTGTTTTCTGA
>JBKJJB010000204.1:0-2932 GCA_046598235.1 Chitinophagales bacterium | reverse complement strand
CTCTACCAACTGAGCTACTCCCGCATGATGTCAAAAAAGAACAAATCCATTTAAGGATTGCAAATATAGAAACGCTTCTAAAATCTCAAAGCGTAAGGTAGAAAATTGTCTAACTATTTTCAAGAAGTTTTTTCAACTCATGCAGTTTCATAATTGCCTCTACCGGTGTCATAGCATTTACTTCTATGTTTTCAATTTCTTCTGCTAAACGTTTCATTTTAGGGTCGTTTACATCAAAGAAACTCAACTGAAAATTTTGTGCAGCCACTTTCTTAACGGTTTGTTTTATATCGCCATTCTGCTGGCGTTGACTTTCTAATTCATGCAACATTTCTTTGGCACGGTCAACAATTTGTTTGGGCATACCCGCCATTTTAGCTACATGGATACCAAAACTATGTTCTGTGCCACCTTCAACTAATTTACGCAAGAAGATGACTTTAGTGGCAGTCTCTTTTATAGCTACATGAAAATTCTTGATGCGGTTATACTTTTCGGCCAACTCATTTAACTCGTGATAGTGCGTAGCAAAAAGTGTTCGCGGTTTAGCTGCGGGATTGTTATGAAGGTATTCCGCCAAGCTCCAGGCAATTGAAATTCCATCGTAAGTAGAAGTTCCTCTCCCAATTTCATCGAGCAGAATTAAACTGCGCGAGGAGAGATTATTCATGATAGATGCCGTTTCGTTCATCTCCACCATAAAGGTTGATTCACCGGCACTTAAATTATCGCTGGCACCAACTCGGGTAAATATTTTATCTACTAAACCAATCTTAGCGGTTGCGGCAGGAACATAGCTTCCTATTTGTGCCATTAACACAATCAAAGCAGTTTGACGCAGCAAAGCACTCTTACCGCTCATGTTGGGTCCGGTGATGATGAGAATCTGTTGCGATTCGTTATCAAGATAAACATCGTTGGCAATGTATTTCTCGCTGGCATCCATCTGCATTTCTATTACCGGATGCCTGCCCTCTTTTATTTCTATAACATGCGAGTCATTCAACTCCGGTTTTACATAATTGTTTTTAGAAGCCGCTTCGGCTAAAGAAAGTAAACAATCAATCCGGGCAATAAGCGCAGCATTTTGCTGAATGGTTTGCACATAGTCTTTACTAAACTGAACCAGCTCAGCAAATATTTTTTCTTCCAACGTTTGAATTTTTTCTTCTGCACCTAAAACTTTATGCTCATATTCTTTCAGTTCTTCGGTAATGTATCGCTCTGCATTAGTCAGCGTTTGTTTGCGAATCCAATCTGGGGGCACTTTGCTTTTATGCGAATTGGTTACTTCTAAAAAATAGCCGAACACCGAAGTAAAACCGACCTTAAGTGAGTTAATTCCCGTTCTTACAATTTCTTTTTGCTGTATACCGGCAATGTATTCTTTGCCGCTATTTTTAATGGAACGCAAATCATCCAGTTCTACATTTACTTCGTTGCGAATAAAGTTTCCTTTCGAAATAATAGGACCAGCCTCTTCCCAAACTTCCCTATCTATTTTATCTGCCAGTGTTTGCGATGGGTTAAGCTGCTCGCTTACTACTTTAAGTGTTTCGTTTTTAGAAGCAGAAAGAAGCAACTTTAAATGCGGAATACAATTTAAGGCGCGTTTCAACTGCACCATTTCGCGAGGGTTTACACGCTCTAACGAAACCTTAGAAATCAATCTTTCTAAATCGCCAATGGTGCGAATCAGTTTTTTTAGTTCTTCCGATTCAATAGAATGATTTACAAAATATTCCACCGCATTTAACCGCTCATTTATCTTTTGAATATCGAGTAGCGGCATTACTGTCCAACGTTTGAGCATGCGAGCACCCATTGGTGATGTGGTATTGTCGATTACATCTAGTAAAGCCTTTCCTCCTTGGTGCGGAGAATAAATCAATTCTAAGTTTCGAATAGTGAACCGGTCTAGCCAGACGTTCTTTTCGTCTGTTAGCTTGGTTATTTTACTGATGTGCGCCAGGTTGTTGTGTTCTGTATCGCGCAGATATTGAATAGCAGCACCGGCTGCGATTACACTGAATCTTTCTTCTTCAATACCAAAACCTTTTAGTGAGTTGGTTTCAAACAGTTTGAGTAGAATATCCTGCGCATTATCATAGCTGTAAATCCAATCGTCCAGTTTGTAGGCGTAAAGTTTACTGCCAAACTGTTGTAAGAATTCTTTTTGTTTTCCTTTTGGATATAACACTTCACTTGGCGAAAGTGTTTGAATCATCTTTTCTATATAAGCAAAGTTTCCTTCGCCAATAAAAAACTCACCGGTCGAAATATCTAGGAATGCAATGCCGTAAAAGTCTTTCTCAAAATAAAGCGAAGCCAGGAAGTTATTGCTGCGGGTGCTAAGTATATTATCTTTTAGTGCAACACCCGGTGTTACCATTTCAGTTACTCCGCGCTTTACAATTCCTTTGGCAAACTTCGGGTCTTCAATTTGGTCGCAGACTGCTACGCGCAAACCGGCACGGACTAACTTAGGCAGATAAGTATCGAGCGAATGATGTGGGAAGCCCGCTAATTCTATTTCACTTGCCTTGCCGTTGCTTCTTTTGGTAAGTGTAATTCCGAGCGTAGCAGAAGCGCGCTTTGCATCCTCTCCAAATGTTTCGTAAAAATCGCCCACTCGAAAAAGCAGAATAGCATCGGGATACTTTGCCTTGAAAGTATTGTATTGTTTCATGAGCGGAGTTTCCGTTTCGCTCATGGCACTTTTAATCATTGTTCGGTGAACAGCCATTTTTAATTTCGGATTTCGGAATGCGGATTTCGGAATTAAATACAATATGTGTCCATCCGCAAACTATTGGCGTGAAAATAAGAAGTGTGATTACTTTGCGAACTGAAATTTTTAAACAGCATTTGTGATGAGAAAACTATTGAATGAAGAATTGCCACGTTTATCTAAAGAAGAATTTATAGAGCA
>JBKJJB010000346.1:0-2881 GCA_046598235.1 Chitinophagales bacterium | reverse complement strand
TGCGTTCGATGATATACTTTGGCATGGCTGAAGTTTTAAAATTAGAAATGGATAAAAGGTTATATCGAAACTAGAAAATAATTCTAATGATAAATAACTGATGATGTTTACCTTCTGCTTTTATAGGTATTCAATTTCTATTCTCCGGTTTGCGCGTGAATATGGATTGGCTGCATCCACCGGGTTCTCAAAACCTTTTGCTTCAATGCCTACGCTATAGTATATTCTTTCTTTGGCTGATTGATACATCCACATTTTTGCGGCATATGCTTGTGTAGTAGCTACGGCTGTACTTTCTTCTAGAGTATTCATTTTTTCAGTGTAACTGTACATCATCACCTTGTCGGCATTAGCACTTATTCGCAGAGCCAGTTCGGCTAATTGTTTTTTTACTTCTGCATCGGTAATGTTTCCTGCTGTGTCTAATTCAAACCGTAAAACAATTCGTTCCTTCTTTTCAGCAACTTTCTGATTTTGGTTGCTGCACGATACAAGTAGGAATGCTGAAAACAAGGTGACTGAAAATAATGTGTTGCGCATATAGTATCTGCAAAAGTATTTAAACCTTGCTGAAATAACTTTCGAGCAAGCGATATCTGTAATCAAATATCTCTTTTACTTTTTTGTGCACAAATAATTTTCCAGCAATGTCTCCAATAATCCATTTGCCGATGTCGTAGTGAACAAGGTCGGTCATTAGCACTCCATCTTTCACCGCTTTAAAGTGATGTTCGTGATGCCATATTCGGTAAGGACCTTTGCGTTGCTCATCTACAAAGAATTCGTTTTCGCGCACATGTGTTATCTCAGTACACCATTCCACCGGAATGTTCAGCATGGGCTTAATGCGGTAAGTAATAATCAATCCTTCATATACTTTTTCGGGCAATTCGGAGGTGACTTCAAACACCATTTCGTCAGGCGTTATTTTATTGAGGTTGGCGGGCGTGGTGAAAAAATCCCATGCTTCTTTTAAGCTGATAGGCAGCAACTGTTCCTGTTTTAAACGGTGTATCATGTTTCAAAAAGTGTAAGGTTAGCGAATTGCACTCATTCCCCCGTCTACGTGCATCACCTGTCCGGTTATCCAGCCGGCTTTATCTGATAGTAGAAACTGAGCCATTCCTGCAATGTCCTGTGGAGTACCGTAACGCTGCAATGGATGACGCTTGCCTGCGGCTTCCTTCTTTTCCTCGCTTGAAAGAAATTTTTCTGACAGACTTGTTTGTGTTAGTGAAGGAGCAATGGCGTTTACGCGAATCTTTGGTGCCAGTTCAGCCGATAAACTTTTTACTAATCCTTCCACCGCACCTTTGGCAGCTGCTATACTGCTATGGAAAGTCATGCCGCTGCCCACCGCCACCGAGCTAAACAGAATAATACTTCCTGCATCTGACAGACGGAGGCGGGGCATGGTAAACTGAATGCACTTTACAGCACCCATAAAATTTATCTGCATATCGTTTATAAAATCCTGCTGGGTAAGCCGGTGAAAGGGTTTAAGGTTGATGCTTCCCGGGCAGTAAACCAAGCCATCCAGTTTATCGGGCAGCAAAGTATCGTCTATGCTGGTGCTGTTTACATCGTTGGGTGAAAACGTAACATCAAGCAGTTTCAGCTCGGCAGAAGAGGTACGCGACCAAGCAAATACCCGGTGACCTTCTTTCACCAGATTTTGTGTGATACTTAAACCTATTCCCTTCGAAGCTCCTATTACCAAGTAATTTTTCATACCCACTATAACATCCTTCAGGCTATAATGTTTAGCGGCTTATGCGTTTGGTTTGTTCTTAATAAAATGCAGACTAGGGATATGTACTCTTTTAATACATTTGAAAATCTAACCAACAACTTGCACTATGAGTAAGCCGATTCTCTTTTCTTTCATTCTTGTTTTATTGGGTGTTTGGGGTTGTAAAAAAGAAACCACTGCACCTGTAGCCCCCACTCCCAAAGTAAAAACGATTGTTACCGACCGCTTTCTTGGGTATACTGATACTTTGCGTTATGATAACTCGGGACGCCTTATCTCCAGAGTTTCCAGTGACGGCTTTGAACATGTTTTTACCTATACCACTGATAAACTAACCGATACTTTGTTCAATGCAGTTGGCACCGCGTTAGAATCTGTAATGTATTTTTTAAATACCGACCTGAGAGCCGATAGTTCGAGGAAAGATTATTATGGAACTATTACTTATACCAAATACACCTACGATGCAAAGGGACACCTGAAAAGTAAGAAAGAGTTAGATGATGCTTACACTGTTACTTCTATCGAAAATTACGTATGGGAAAACGGAAATAAAAAAGAAACATACCGCACCAACGGTTCCTCGCAGCTTCTTAAACATATTGTTTACGAATACGATACTGAGCATATAAGCACTATCGGTAATCAGAATATCGGGTTTGATGTGCTGGGTGTTGATTCTCAAAATCCTGTTATCACTGAGTATATTACCACTCCACCTTCTTCCATACAAATCTCTAATAACCTGTATACTTACGATGCCTCAGAAAGAATTGCTACCAAAGGGTACTATAACAACTCAGGCACAGTGGTAGATGTAAAAACATATACCTATTATTAAGTATAAAAACATTAGGTGAATTGGATTAACCACGCAAAAAACCAATTGCCCCTAAAAAAAATGATAAAGCC
Organism: Chitinophagales bacterium; assembly: GCA_046598235.1. Lineage (GTDB taxonomy): Bacteria > Bacteroidota > Bacteroidia > Chitinophagales > LD1 > Bog-950. Next base: position 216 of record JBKJJB010000346.1, on the reverse strand, counting down.
GAAAATGTTTTTTTCCATAGGAGAGTCTCCCGCCTCGGGGGCTCTGCTCTAAGTTAGTTTACTCTTTCTTCATTCCCGCAGAGTCGTGAGAGAGAGACTGCGAAGGGGGAAAAAATAAAAAAGCCCCGTTCGGATACAACCAAACGAGGCTCTTTTCATTTAGACCTAATAACTACTTATTGATAATCAGTTTGCGTGTTTCATTACCCAAAGCGG
>JBKJJB010000037.1:0-6961 GCA_046598235.1 Chitinophagales bacterium | reverse complement strand
GATATATGAAGCATTTTACACATTAAACAAAAAGTGCATAATGTCGCCATCCTGCACCACATATTCTTTGCCGCGATGCCGGTAAACTGCGCAGCGAAGGCAAAGAATATGTGGTGCAGGATGGCGACATTATGCACTTTTTGTTTAATGTGTAAAATGCTTCATATATCCGCTTGGAAATTTTTTTGTCTTAGAACACAATTATGTAAAAACACTGTAATTTAATAATACCGTTTTCTATTTTCATGCTACCTAACCAAAACACACAACATGAAAAAGAGTTTTTACCACCTGCTTGTTTACTTAATCACCACTGTTTTATTTTCTCAAAATCTGAATGCGCAAACACACTGTGCCCAGCCATCGGGTGTATCCGTTTGTACGCCCGACCAATCCTTAACGGTGGTTGGGTTTTATCCACCCGATACTTCGCTGCCTTGTGCCGTAGTGGGGGTACCCTATGATCAGGTCATTCAGTTCAGAGTTCCGCCAACAGCACAAGGTTATACTATCAACTGGATTGAAATTAAGCAGATTTATAACTTGCCCTGCGGCATGTGCTGGAGGAGTAGTAATTCAACTGACAGAATTAATGGTAATTCTACGGGTTGCGTGCGTGTTACCGGAACTACATATGATGCTCCGGGCCAATATCTGATAGCGCCTTATGCAGACGTAAACATTCAATTCGGTTTTTTTCCGGTTACACTTAGCAACGTCAATATTGATTCAGTAATGGGTCTTAAATATTATGCCCGTGTTCAACTGCCCGGTGGTACCTGTGTGCAGGTTGATACCTTAGACCCCGGCCTTACAGCGCATACTATTGGTACTGCCCCTGCTATTACACTTGCAGGAACTACTTCTGTTTGCACGGGAGCAAGTTCTACGTTTTCGATTACTACTCCCGGTAATTATTATGCTTACAAATGGTCAACAGGGGAGTTTACTTCTTCTATCAATGTATCTACAGGAGGTACTTACACAGTAACAGCGTATGCTGCCTGTGCATCGGCAACTGCCACGCGAACACTTACTGTAAATACGAATCCCGCACCAACCATTACACCTTCGGGTTCTACTACCTTGTGTTCAGGCGCAAGTGTATCATTGGATGCGGGAAGCTATGCAAGTTATTTATGGAGTACGAATGCAACTTCGCAATCTATCAATGTAAGCCAGGCAGGCAGTTATACTGTTACGGTTACTCAAAACGGATGTTCGGGAACTTCCAACACAGTCTCGGTTACCGTAAACAGTAATCCTACACCAACTGTTACAGCCGCAGGTGTTACCACCTTTTGTGCGGGTGGCAGTGTATCGCTCGATGCAGCTGCAGGATTTGCAAGCTATGCGTGGAGCAATGGCGAAACTACTCAAAGCATTAGTGCCACTCAATCGGGAACTTACAATGTTACGGTTACTCAAAATGGATGCAGCGGAACTTCTAACTCTATTTCAGTTACAGTAAATAGTAATCCAACACCAACAGTTAATGCAAGTGGTGTTACTACTTTCTGTGCAGGTGGTAGTGTAACGCTCGATGCAGGACCCGGCTATACCGCTTATCAATGGAGCAATGGCGAAACTACGCAAACTATTAGTGCTACTCAATCTGGTAATTACGATTGCACTGTTACACAAAACGGATGCACAGGTGTGTCGAATGTTGTGGTTGTTACGGTAAATCCTATTCCAACTCCTGTTATTACTTCGTGGGGACCTACTACTTTCTGCCTTGGTGGTGATGTATGGCTGGAGACATCTATAACCAATGCCACGTATGCCTGGAGCAATGGGGAAACGACACAGGCGTTTTATGCTTACGAAACGGGAGCGTACACGCTTACAGTAACAGTGAACGGATGCAGCGGAGTTTCCAACACCATTAATGTTACCGAAATTGACCCTACCCCAACGATTACTGCTAACGGACCAACAACTTTCTGTACAGGCGGCAGTGTAACTTTAGATGCAGGTACAGGTTTTCAAGGATATACATGGAGCGATGGAACTACTACAAGAACAAACCTGGTGACACAATCGGGTAATTATACAGTTACCACTACTGTAAGTGGATGCACCGGGATATCGAGTCCTATAGTAGTAACGGTTACATCTAATAACCTTGCACCTGTGATTATCGCTACACCCTCTTTAGATATTTGCCCTGGTGGAAGTGCAACTCTGGATGCCGGTGTGGGGTACGACACTTACACATGGAGTACTACTTCAAGCAATCAAACTATTACAGAAAATACGGCTGCTGTTTATGAAGTTACAGTAACACAAGGGGCTTGCAGCGGTACCGCATCAGCAACTTTAAATGTTGGCAATTTTCCGGTGGCTGTAAGTATTTCTCCGGCAGGTACGGTAAGTGCTTGTACGGGCGATGTAGTAACACTTAATGCCGGAGGCAATTATGATTCTTATTCATGGAGCAATAGCGATGCAACTGCTGCCACAGATGTAACAACTTCGGGCAGTTACATTGTAACGGTTACATTAAATGGTTGTGTGGGAACAGATACAGTTGATGTTGCTATCAATGCTGTTCCTCAACCCTCTATTTCGCCTTCGGGTCCTGTAACTGCCTGCATAGGTGATGCAGTTACTTTAGATGTAGGAACTTTTACAACTTACGCCTGGAGCAATGGCGCACAAGTACAAACTATTCAGCCAACTGCTTCGGGAAGTTATAGTGTAACTGTTTCTCAAAATGGTTGTTCGGGCAGCGATACGCTAGAGGTATTTTTTAATGCAAATCCAACGGTAGCTATTACTACTGCGGGTCCGCTTACAGTATGTGAAGGTACGGTTGTTACGCTCGATGCCGGGGTAGGATATGATACTTACGCATGGAGTAATAATGATCAGACTCAAACTTCACAACCTGCTTCGTCTGGTACTTATGAGGTTACAGTTACTTCTAACGGATGTGATGGCACTGCTTCAGTATCGGTAACTATTAACCCACTTCCATTGCCTGCAATTACTCCTGCCAGTCCTGTTAGTGCTTGTGTGGGCGATAATGTGGTTTTGAATGCAGGAAGTGGTTTTACTTCTTATACATGGAGCAATGGTGATTTAACGCAAACTACTCAGCCAACTTCTTCGGGAAGTTATATTGTAAACGTTACTCAAAACGGATGTTCCGGTCTTGATACAGTGGAGATTACTTTCAATACAATTCCGCAAGCAACTATTTCACCATCGGGTACACAGACTATTTGCTCCGGTCAAAGCGTTACATTGGATGCCGGTGCAGGCTTTGGCGCTTATCTGTGGTCAAGTAATGAAACCACACAAACTGTTGATGTAACTGCTGCCGGAACATATGATGTAACGGTGACTCAAAATGGTTGTTCGGGAGGTTCTGCTAATCCGGTAACAGTGGGCGTAAATACAACTCCGGTTGCCACCATTACAGAGGTTACTTCCGGTAATGGTTTTGTTATTCTGCAGGCAAGTCCTTCCAGTGCCTCTTACGAATGGTTGTTTCAATCGCAGCCTACCGGACCATATACTTTAGAAACAACTACCACACAAGTAGATACAGTTAGTTGTGGCGATGTTGGAGAGTATCACACGGTTGTAGTAACTCAAAATGGTTGCAGAGATACTTCAAATCAATATACCGTGATTTGTGTAGGCATTCATCAACTTGCTACAGAAATTAATTTTAGCATGATGCCGAACCCTGCCAGCGATGTATTGAATGTTTCTTACGATTTGAATAAATCATCCAATGTTGTTGTATCTATTCTTGATATTACCGGAAGAAGAATAATGGATGTGTTGAATGAAACGCAAGGTGCCGGAGAACATCGTTTGCCAATTAAACTGAGCGATATTGCCTCGGGAATTTACTTGCTTCATTTGAATACAGAGTTCGGGAACTTAAATTCTAAGTTCATTAAGCAGTAGTTTTTGTCATTCTCAACCTGTTGAAGGACTACCGTTGAAACCGCACAAACAAAAGCCGTTTCGCAATGTTGCGGAACGGCTTTTGTTTTACTTATAGTCGTTTGAATATTGATTAGTGAAGAAGATTATAGTCTGTTGATTGAATCCACCTTTAATAGTGGTGTATCTTTTCTTTTAACCGGTTTGTCACTATCCTCATCTAAATACCAAGTGGTGGTTCTTCCTAAAAACGGGATTCCTAAAATGTAGCCTCTTAGTTCTAATTTGTTTCCGTCTTTCAAAGTCATTTTACAGTTGTAGTAGTTGCCGTGGGTTGGGTCGTATATTTTTCCGTTTATAATTTCAGTATCAGACTTTTTTACCAGCCCGCTGATAATTGGCAATCCTAAATACGGTTTGTTTCTTTTTGTTGCATCCGGATTCTTTTTGTCAAGGATGGGTTTCCCGTCAACGATTCCATCTCTGAGCCAAACAATTTTTCCCTCATAGCTACTACCATCGGCAGCAAGAAAAATCTGAACCTTGGAAGTTCTCTCTTGCGTGTACCATACCTTACAAAATTTATCCTGCGCTTGTGTACCTGTTATGGTAAAGAATACAACAGCAATGTATAAATTCATTTTTTTAATCATACTTCAGTTAGAATCCTCACCGGATTAGTTTTAGTTGGCTGTTTGTGATGTGTGTAAAATTGGCTGTACCATGCTCTCATTTTCATAATAGGACCATCGCCTTTTACCAGTAATGGTTTAATCGCATAATTCTTTCTTTCCCAAATGGCAATGTCGTCATGAAACTGTGCCGATGCTTCCCCCAACAAATACTTTATCGCCAAGCTAAAAGTTCCTTTCGGGGCATATACGTAATCATCCATACGAACTTTCAATATGCCAAGCGGAGTAAATGTTTTTATCAATAACATACAGCCAACCTTAGTAGTAAATTTAAAGACCAAAAAACCGGGTCCGTAAAAAGTAACCACTGCTTTGCCACCTGCATGTGGAATTTCTTTATCGCTGCGCTTCCAAAATAGATTAGCATAATTGGTAAAAGAAGCCATGTGTTTTTCCTCGCCTTCGCCAAACTCAATATTTACGGTGTGTTTTACATCTACCATTTTATTGGCGATAGGGATAGTAATAAGATTATGGATGTAATTGAAGTGAGCATAGTCAGCACCATTCTCAGCAAAGTCCTGCAAGTGAATACGAAGTGTGTCGCTGTTTTTTGAATGAAACTTATACTTATTCAATTCCGGAAGGTAGCCGTCTGTATTCCAGGAAGGGGCTTCGTTCTCCGTGTGGTACCAAACCAAAATTAAACCCCAGTCTTCTTTGGTAATCCATTTTTTAGTAGCAGCAACAGCGGGGACTTTTTCGCAGTAGGGGATGTGAGCACAGTTGCCATCGGTATTAAATTCCCATGCGTGAAAGGGACATACTAAATGATTTCCTATCACCTTTCCACCTGCAAGATTGGCATTTAAGTGCGGACAATACACATCTAGCACGCCTACTTTTCCGTCTTGCCCTCTAAAAACAGCGAGTTTCTCTCCAAAGGCATCTACTTCAATTACCTGCCCCTTTTTTACTCTGTGCGAACTGCATAAACTAAACCATCCGTTGGGAAATGGTGGAGGGTAATTTTCGGCTCTCTTCTTTTCATAGTCTGCATCTAACTCTATTCTTTTCCTCTCTCTCTTTAGCACAAACACCATTACATATATCACCAATAAAAAAATAATTAGAGCAGCAACTAAAACCAATAAAATGTATATCCACATAATGCATCCGATTTTTTACAGTGTATCTATTTTACTTACTGTTACCATTTACAGGGAGAGTAAATCTTTTTAATTAACCGTAAAAAGTGATTGATTTATAAACTACGAACAAACAGGATAACCGGTTTTTGTAGCTCATATTTTAAGCCGCAAGAATATTGTTTATGCACATAATTATATGTCAATAAGAGATAATTTTTTTGCGAAATAATCGCTGTTTGTAATTGCCTTATGCGAGCAAGCCTGTGTGTAATACAAAATTGAAATTCTAAAACAGAAAGTTTATTGCTTCCATTTTTATATATTCATTGACGCATACAGGCATGATATGAAAAATAATATACTCCTTTTTTTTGCTTGCACATTTTCACTTTTTGCTGCTGCCCAAACCTGCAATTCGCTTCGCTATCAGGATACCATCTTTCATAATGTAACAGTTAGTACAGTAAAATTCGGAACTGCCACTCCGTATGGCTTGCTTGCGCTTCCACAGGATTTGTATCTGGATTTTTACGAACCCACCGGAGATACATTAAGTAAACGTCCACTTATTATTTTTCAATTTGGTGGTGGCTTCACTATAGGCTGGCGAAGCGAGCCGGTTATTCCCCAATTCTGCGATTACTTTGCAAAGCTCGGTTATGCAGTGGCGAGTATTGATTATCGCATTGGTTTAAATCCGTTGGATACTAACAGCACAGTTCGTGCTTATTATCGGGGTGTGCAAGACGAGCGTTCGGCTATTCGGTTTCTGAGCCAACGTGCAGCACAGTATAGATTTGATACTTCGCTTATTATTCTTACAGGAACAAGTGCAGGTTGCTTTTGTGCTTTTGCCAATGCTTTTACTACTGATGCTGAACGTCCTGCTTCAAGTTTTGGCAGTTTATTAGAGCCAAGCGATTTAGGTTGTATGGATTGTTCGGGCAACAATGATTTCGGTCGTCACATTCCGCGTATTAAGGCAATCGTCAATCAGTGGGGAGCTATTATGGATACTTCATGGATAGAGACAACAGAGAATACTCCTGTAATTTCGTTTCATGGCAATCAGGATATTTTAGTGCCTTACACTTCGGGTTATCCATTTTCACTTCCGGTGTTTCCTGTTGTATATGGCAGTGTTCCCATTCATCAGCGATTAAATAATGTAGGAATACTAAATGAGTTCCATCCATTGATTGGCTTTGGACACGAACCCGAATTACTTGCACCAACTTTAAATGATACCATCTATAAATACTCCCGCGA